>NZ_JBYTEO010000065.1:0-28036 GCF_058791355.1 Pseudomonas sp. EB271-G4-1 | reverse complement strand
AAAGGGAGTCGCTGTAAAAGCGAAACCATAGGAGGCCGTTACCGCAGCAATGGATATGCACTCCGACAACCAATTTCCCACAGGGCTTCCTGTGACGCCGCGCATCATCGTTGCGCACGGCTCAATTAACGCGTCGTCGGTGGAACGCAGAGCGTCCCTGGCGGCATTCCCACGCAGAGCGTGGGAACGATCAAACGATCAATGTGCTGCCGCCTTCGCGAGCAGGGGATCCAGGTACACCCGTAAAAATCAGGTCGGCTTTAAGGCCGCCTCGCTTTGCTGTTGCTCGCAGGCACCCCGTTAACTCCTTTAGGAGCGAGCACGCTCCGGGCGGCGTTCCGACGATGGAGGTCAACGATGACGCGGGGAGCCTGACACCCCGCGGTGCTCTCGGGTTTTTCGCGAGCATGCTCGCTCCTACAGTCGAGGTATCAATGCGCCACAGGGCAGTCCAGGAAGCCACCTCCACCTCCGCGCATTCGTACCGTGCCTATGCCGTTTTCCCCAGGCCACCGCGGCTATTTCATGCATCGCGCCGGCATTGGAGTCTTTAAAGTGAGGTCGGAAATCACTTTCTCGAACCCTGGAAAAAGGAATGAACATGCAACGGAATGCAAAGACTCATTATCCAATCCTGTTGGTGCACGGGCTTTTCGGCTTTGAGCGAATTGCCAGCGTGGACCTCTTCCACGATGTCAAGCAGGCCCTGCGGAACGCCGGGGCAAGTGTGTTCGTCCCGTTTGTGTCCGCCACCCACAGCAACGAAGTTCGCGGCGAACAGCTTCTGGCGCAGATCCATCGGGTACTGGAGGGCACCGGCGCCCACAAGGTCAATCTGATCGGTCACAGCCAAGGCGCGTTGGCCGCCCGCTATGCCGCCGCGACAGCGCCAGGCCAGGTGGCCTCGGTAACGTCCGTCAGTGGACCGAACCATGGGTCCGAACTGGCCGATTTGCTGCGCAAGGCATTGACGCCAGGCCACTTGCCGGAAACGGTAGCCGAAATCGTTGTCACCTTGTTCGCCGACCTCATGTCGTTGCTCAGCGGCAAGCGCCGGCTGCCGCAAAATGCCATCGCCGCGCTGGATGCCTTGACCACGCAGGGCGTGGGCGCATTCAACCGGAAGTACCCGCAAGGCTTGCCGCCGTCTTGGGGCGGCAAGGGCCGCGAACAGGTCAATGGTGTCCGCTACTATTCCTGGAGTGGCGTCGTGCAGGGAAAGCGGCGGGATGCCGAACTGGAAACACTGGACCCGTCCCACGGCCTGCTGCGGGCGCTGTCACGTTATTTCACCACCGAGCCCTTGCAGAACGATGGCATGGTCGGGCGCTACAGCTCGCACCTGGGCACCATCATCCGCTCCGACTATCCGCTGGACCATCTGGGCACCCTTCACCAGGCCGGTGGTCATAATGAAAGGCGCATCGACCCGATCGATCTTTATGTACAGCACGCCGAGCGCCTGGAAAAAGCCGGACTTTAAACCAAACCTGCCATCCAGAGCGCTGGCAACGGAACTTTGAGGAGAAATACCCCACTGAATCCGGTAGGCTCAGCATTTTACCGTACATTGAATGGAGAGTTTTCCCATGGCCAAAGCCACTGCCCGTCACATCCTTGTTGCCAGCGAAGCCAAGTGCAACGAACTGAAGGCCCAAATCGAGGCGGGCGCAGACTTCGCTGAAGTCGCCAAAGCCAATTCCACGTGCCCTTCCAGCCGCCAGGGCGGCGACCTGGGCTCGTTCGGTCCAGGCCAGATGGTCAAGGAATTCGACACCGTGGTCTTCAGCGCACCGATCAACGTGGTGCAAGGCCCGGTCAAGACCCAGTTCGGCTATCACCTGCTGGAAGTGACCAGCCGCCAGGACTGATAACACCCTGGATTGGCTGTGCAACGGCCCGCCTTCTGGTGGGCCGTCGTGTTTCAGATACGTAATTCGGCTGGCGAGGGACGCGCCGCTAGCGTACAAATTGTGGTTAACGACCACCCGGCTCTAAGGCTTACAATGCGACTGGCTTTCCCGACTTTATTGTTCACTGCCGTGGCCCTGCTCTTGGGCGCCGCCGGTGTGAATGCCGCACCTCAACATGCGTTGACCGTATATGGCGAACCCGCCAAGTACCCTGCCGGCTTCAGTCATTTTGCCTACACCAACCCGCAAGCCCCCAAGGGCGGGACGATGCGCCGTTCCGCGATCGAGATCGGGCATTTCGATCACGTCCTGCCTTATATAGACAAGGGCATCGGCGTGACGCAGATCGATGGCCTGCTCTACTCTCCCCTGGCGCAGCGCTCGCTGGATGAGCCTTACACGGTGTACGGTCTGGTGGCGCAGCAGATGGAGCGCTCCGACGATGGCCTGTCCCTGCGCTTCTACCTCAACCCCAAGGCGCAGTTTGCCGATGGCACGCCAATCACCGCCCAGGACGTGCGCTACACCTTCGATCTGCTGATGACCCAGGGCAGCCTGCGCTATCGCACGCAGTTCGCCGACGTCAAGGGCGTGGAAGTCGAGTCGCCATTGACCGTGCGCTTCGATTTCAAGAACAACGAAAACCGCACCCTGCCGCTGGACATCGCCACCTTGCCGGTGTTTCCCGAGCACTGGTGGAAGAACCGTGACTTTGCCAATGGCGGCGGTTACGAGCCGCCATTGGGCAGCGGACCGTACAAGGTCGGCAAGGTCGATTCGGGGCGCAGCATCACCTTCGAGCGCAACCCCGACTGGTGGGGCAAGGATTTGCCGGTCAGCCGTGGGCTGTACAATTTCGATCGCTTCAGCATCGAGTACTTCGGCGATACCGATGTCGCGCGCCAGGTATTGCGCGGCGGCGCCTACGACTACAACCGCGAGTTTTCCGCCACCGGCTACTCCATCGGCTACGACAGCCCGGCCCTGAGCGACGGTCGCCTGCAAAAGGCCCACCTGGCCACCGAAGCGCCGCAATCGGCCCAGGGTTTCGTGTTCAATCTGCAAAAGCCGATGTTCCAGGACCGCCGGGTGCGCCAGGCACTGGCGATGCTCTGGGACTTCGAATGGAGCAACCGGCAGATGATGCGCAACCTGTACATCCGCCAGAAGAGCTACTTTTCCAATACCGAACTGGCGGCCCGGCAGCTGCCTGATGCCGGTGAGCTGGCGATTCTGGAACCCTTGCGCGGACAGATCCCCGATGAAGTCTTCAGCCAAGTGTTCGAACCACCGAAAACCGATGGCAGCGGCGTGATTCGCGACAAGCAATTGCAAGCCCTGGGCCTGCTCGAACAGGCCGGGTGGAAACCCCAGGGTGATCAACTGGTGAACGCCGACGGCGAGCCACTGAGTTTCACCTTCCTGGTCAGCCAGAACGGCATGGACCGTTTGCTCCTGCCCTACAAGCGCACCCTGAAACAGATCGGCATCGACATGAACATCCGCCGCATCGATTCGTCCCAGTACGTCAACCGCCTGATGAGCCGTGACTACGACATGATTGTCACCGGCTATCCGGTCACCACCTCTCCCGGCGGCGAACTGCTCAACTACTTCGGCTCGGCGTCGGCCCTTGATCCCGGCGCCAACAACTACATGGCCTTGCAGAACCCGGCGGTGGATACGCTGATCAACGGCCTGCTACGCGCCAGCACCAAGGCCGACATGTTGCACTATGCCCATGCGCTCGACCGGGTGCTGCAATGGAACTATTACTGGATTCCCAATTATTACCCGCCGGGCAGCTCCACCGTGTGGTGGAATCGCTTCGGTATACCGAACGTGCAGGCGAGCAATGACGAAGCCATCGAGAGCTGGTGGGAAATGAGCACCACACCGCTGACCAACCAGCAGATGACCGCCGAGCGCATCCGTCGTGGCAGACCCGGAGGACCGCATTGATGTGGGCTTATATCGTGCGACGCCTGCTGCTGATCATCCCGACACTGGTGATCATTCTCCTGGTCAACTTCGTCATCGTCCAGGCCGCGCCAGGTGGCCCTGTGGAACAGGCCATTGCGCATTTGCAGGGCATCGGCGGAGCCAGTGTCGGTGGTGGTTCGAGCGAAACCATGGGCCATTCCCGGGCCAGCCGCGGTCTCGACCCGCAGCTGATCAAGGACATCGAAAAACAATACGGTTTCGACAAACCGGCACCGCAACGCCTGTGGCTGATGCTCACCAGTTACGCGCGCCTGGATTTCGGCAAGAGCTTCTTTCGCGGTGCCACCGTCACTGACCTGATCCTGGAAAAAATGCCGGTCACCATCTCCCTCGGGCTCTGGGCGACGTTGATCACCTACCTGGTGTCGATTCCCCTGGGGATTCGCAAGGCCGTGCACCACGGCAGTCATTTCGATGTCTGGAGCAGTACCGCGATCATCATCGGCTATGCCATGCCGGCCTTCCTGTTCGCCATGTTCCTGATCGTGGTGTTCGCCGGTGGCACCTCGTTGAACTGGTTCCCGGTACGCGGGTTGGTCTCGGACAATTTCGAATCGCTGTCGACCCTGGGCAAGGTCGTCGATTACTTCTGGCACCTGGTACTGCCGGTGACCGCATTGGTGATCGGCGGTTTCGCGACCCTCACCATCCTGACGAAGAACTCGTTCCTCAACGAAATCACCCGCCAGTACGTGGTCACCGCCCGCGCCAAAGGCTTGAGCGAACGCCGAGTGCTGTACGGTCACGTGTTCCGCAACGCCATGCTGCTGGTGGTATCGGGAATTCCCCAGGCCTTCATCAGCGTGTTTTTTGCCGGCTCCCTGTTGATCGAAGTGATCTTCTCCCTCGACGGCCTGGGGCGCATGAGCTACGAGGCGGCCGTGTCACGGGACTACCCGGTAGTGTTCGGTTCACTGTTCATCTTCACGCTGTTCGGCCTGCTGATAAAACTCGTCGGTGACCTGTGCTACACCCTGGTCGATCCACGGATCGACTTCGCTGCGAGGAACGCCTGATGCTGCAGCTTTCGCCATTAGGCCGACGCCGCTTCGAGCGTTTCAAGAAAAACCGCCGCGGCTGGTGGTCGCTGTGGTTGTTCGTCGGGCTGTTCCTGCTGACCCTGGGTGGCGAGCTGATCGCCAATGACAAACCGCTGGTCGTCAGCTACCAGGGTTCGTTGTATTTCCCGGTGTTCAAGCGCTATACCGAGCAGCAATTCGGCGGACAACTGCCGTTCCAGGCCGATTACCGCAGCGAATATGTTCAGGACCTGATCAAGAAGGACGGTGGCTGGTTGCTGTTTCCGCCGATCCCCTTCAGCGACGACACGCCCAACTACGACCTGAACAAACCGGCCCCGAGCCCGCCTTCAGGGGTCAATTGGCTGGGCACTGACGATCAGGCGCGGGACGTGTTAGCGCGGGTGATTTTCGGCGCGCGGGTATCGATCCTGTTCGCCTTGATGCTGACCTTCGTCAGCGCGCTGATCGGCATCGCCGCAGGTGCCCTGCAAGGCTATTACGGTGGCTGGGTCGACTTGCTCGGCCAGCGGCTGCTGGAGGTCTGGTCAGGGCTGCCGGTGCTGTACCTGCTGATCATCCTCTCGGGGTTCGTCGAGCCAAATTTCTGGTGGTTGCTGGGAATCATGGCGCTGTTTTCCTGGCTGGCCCTGGTGGACGTGGTGCGTGCCGAATTCCTGCGCGGGCGCAACCTGGAATACGTCAAGGCCGCCCGAGCCCTGGGCTTGAGTGACCGCAAGGTGATCGTGCGACACATTCTGCCCAACGCCATGAACGCGACCTTGAGCTACCTGCCGTTCATCCTGACCGGGGCCATCTCGACCCTCACCGCGCTGGATTTCCTCGGTTTCGGCATGCCGGCCGGCAGCGCCTCCCTGGGCGAGCTCATCGGTCAGGGCAAACAGAACCTGCAGGCACCGTGGCTGGGGCTGACGGCGTTTTTCACCCTGGCGTTGATTCTTTCTCTACTGGTGTTCATCGGCGAAGCCTTGCGCGACGCCTTTGACCCTCGTTCGTGAAGCGGACTGTTGACATGACCAACCTGATCGAAATCCGTGACCTCAGCGTCGCCTTCAACGGCCAGACGGTGGTGCGCGACCTGTGCCTGGACATCCGCCCCGGCGAATGCCTGGCACTGGTGGGAGAGTCGGGTTCGGGCAAGTCGGTGACGGCGCACTCGATCCTGCAGTTGCTGCCCGAATGCGGCACCGAGACCACCGGCAGCATCCGCTATCGCGGCCAGGAACTGGTGGGCGCCGATACGCGCAAATTGCGCGAACTGCGGGGCAATCGCATCGCGATGATCTTCCAGGAGCCGATGACCTCCCTGAACCCGTTGCACAGCATCGAGAAGCAGATCGGCGAAACCTTGCTGGTGCACAAGGGCCTGGCCGGCAAGGCGGCGCAAGCACGGATACTCGAGTTGCTGCATCTGGTGGGCATCCAGAAACCCCAGGAGCGGCTCAAGTCTTACCCCCATCAGCTATCCGGTGGCCAGCGCCAGCGGGTGATGATTGCCATGGCCCTGGCCTGCGAACCGGAATTGCTGATCGCCGATGAGCCGACCACGGCGCTGGACGTGACAGTGCAGCGCAAGATCCTGTTGCTACTCAAGTCGCTGCAACAGCGACTGGGCATGTCGCTGTTGCTGATCAGCCACGATCTCAATCTGGTGCGCAGCATTGCCCAGCGCGTCTGCGTGATGAAAGCCGGGGAAATTGTCGAGCAAGCCAACTGCGAGACGATGTTCACCGCACCGAAACACCCTTACAGCTGCCTGTTGCTCAACGCCGAGCCCGAAGGCGAAGCCCTGCCCCGGGACGAACGCGAAAAAGTCCTGGAAGTGCACGACCTGCGGGTGCAATTTGCCGTTGGTGGCGGACTGTTCCAACGCAAGACTTACCTCAAGGCCGTGGACGGCATCAGCCTGAGCATCCAGCGCGGCAAGACCCTGGGCATCGTCGGCGAGTCGGGCTCCGGCAAGTCCACCCTCGGCCAGGCGATCCTGCGCCTGCTGGACTCCGAAGGCGCTATTCACTTCCAGGGCCAGGCGCTCGATGGCCTGACGCAGAAGCAGTTGCGGCCATGGCGCAAGGAAATGCAGGTGGTATTCCAGGATCCGTTTGGCAGTCTCAGCCCGCGCATGTCCGTGGCACAGATCATCAGCGAAGGCCTGGAAGTGCATAGCCAGTTGAGCACCGAACAATGCAACGCCGAGGTGATCCGGGCGCTGCAGGAAGTCGGGCTGGACCCACAAAGCCGGCATCGCTACCCCCACGAGTTCTCCGGCGGTCAGCGCCAGCGCATCGCCATCGCCCGGGCGCTGGTGCTCAAACCCGCGCTGATCCTGTTGGACGAGCCCACCTCGGCGCTGGATCGCACCGTGCAAAAGCAGGTGGTCGCCCTGCTGCGTCAACTTCAGGAAAAGCACGGGCTGACCTACCTGTTCATCAGCCATGACCTGGCGGTGGTGCGCGCCCTGGCCCACGACATGATCGTGATCAAGGACGGCAAGGTGGTCGAAAGCGGCGCCAGCCACGACGTGTTCGATTCACCGCAGCACCCCTACACCAAAGAGCTGTTGGCGGCGGCGCATGTGGGGCAGGCATAATCCGGCCAGACCGCGTCGCGGCCTTCGCGAGCAGGCTCGCTCCCACAGGGGATTTGTGAACGACACAGATCAAGTGTGGGAGCGAGCCTGCTCGCGAAGGGGCCGACACAGGCAACACACAATCAGGATCAGCCCTCATGAACACCACCGAAAGCCTCAAGGACTACCAGCGCGTGCGCCTGCTGGCGATCCGCTCGCTGTTCGAGATCATCGAGCAGTCAAGTGAAGGCACGGTGATCGTCGACAGCGACGCCAACATCGTCTGGATGAACGAACGCTATGCCAAGCGTTTCGGCCTGCCATCGGCTGAAGACGCCATTGGCAAGGCCTGCGAAAGCGTCATCCCCGGCAGCCTGTTGCGCGAGGTGGTGCGCACCGGTCGACCGATTCTGCTCGACATGCAGGACACCCCCAAGGAACCCCTGGTGGTCATGCGCCTGCCGATTCATGACGATGCCGGCGAGGTGATCGGCGCCATCGGCTTCGCCTTGTTCGACGAATTGCGCAGCCTGTCGCCGATGCTCAAGCGCTACATGAGCATGCAGCAAGAGCTTGCTTCCACGCGTTCGCTGCTGCGGGCGCGACAGACCCGCTACAACTTCGCCCACTTCATCGGCACCAGCGCCGCCAGCCTGGAAGTCAAGCGCCGCGCCCGGCGCAGCGCCAGCACCGACTCGCCGGTGTTGCTGCTCGGCGAGACCGGCACCGGCAAGGAATTGCTGGCACAGGCGATCCATAATGCATCGCCGCGAGCCCACAAGGCGTTCGTCAGCATCAACAGTGCGGCGATCCCCGAAGCACTGCTCGAAGCCGAATTCTTCGGCACTGCGCCTGGCGCCTATACCGGCGCCGACCGCAAAGGCCGCGCCGGCAAACTGCAGATCGCCCAGGGCGGCACGCTGTTTCTCGATGAAATCGGCGACATGCCGTTGCCGCTGCAAAGCAAACTGCTGCGGGTGTTGCAGGAAAAGGAATTCGAACCGGTCGGTTCCAACGAGGTGATCCAGAGCGATGTGCGAGTGATCGCCGCGACTTCGACCGACCTGGAAGCGGCGATCAAGCGTGGCGAGTTTCGCGCCGACCTCTACTACCGCCTCAACGTCCTGCCGATCCAGGTGCCACCGCTACGCGAGCGGCTCGACGACCTGCCTGCCCTGAGCGAAGCGATCCTTGAAGAACTGCGCAGCCAGCACGAACTGAACAGCGATGCGCTGGCGCTCCTGGGCCAACACGCCTGGCCGGGCAACATTCGCGAACTGCGCAACGTGCTGGAGCGGGCGGCATTGCTCAGCGACGACCTGCGCCTGACGGAGGCGGATATCCGCGCGGCGATCGGGACTTTTACCCCAGTTCAGCGCGTGGCGCCGTTGGCCATCGAACCGCAGGAGCATGAGACGTTCAGTGCGGCGCGCGAGCGCTTTGACCGGCAATTGATTGAAGCGGCCCTGGCGCAATGCGGGGGCAAGGTGATTGAGGCGGCGGCGCGATTGGGGCTGGGAAGGTCGACCTTGTACAAGAAGATGGTGGCGTTGGGGATTGCGGAGTCTCAATAGAGAGACATAAATCTCTATTTGTAGATGTAATTTTCAGATCAAAAGATCGCAGCCTGCTGCAGCTCCTACATGGATTTCCAGCGTTTCCCTGTAGGAGCTGCCGCAGGCTGCGATCTTTTCAGGCACAAAAAGTCTCCAAATAGAGACAACAAGCACTTAATCGCCACTTCGCACAAAATTATATCCTTATATTTCAACAACTTACCCACATGGCACGAAACTCGCTAAAGCCGTCTCCTACAACGTTTCACCCATACAAAAATAACAATCCAGGAGACACACCATGAGTGTGATCATTGCCTTGGCAGCCCTCACGCTGCTGATGCTGGCTGCTTACCGTGGCTACAGCGTTATCCTATTTGCCCCGATTGCCGCCCTCGGCGCCGTCCTGCTCACCGATCCTTCCGCCGTCGCCCCCGCCTTCACCGGGGTGTTCATGGAAAAAATGGTCGGTTTCATCAAACTGTATTTCCCGGTATTCCTGCTCGGCGCGGTGTTCGGCAAACTCATCGAGTTGTCCGGCTTCTCGCGCTCGATCGTCGCGGCGGCGATTCGCTTGCTCGGCACCCGCCAGGCGATGCTCGTGATCGTGCTGGTCTGCGCCCTGCTGACGTACGGCGGCGTCTCGCTGTTCGTGGTGGTGTTCGCGGTCTATCCGTTTGCCGCGGAAATGTTCCGCCAGAGCAACATTCCCAAACGCCTGATCCCGGCGACCATCGCCCTCGGCGCCTTTTCATTCACCATGGACGCCCTGCCCGGCACCCCGCAAATCCAGAACATTATCCCCAGCACCTTCTTCAACACCACCGCCTGGGCCGCGCCATGGCTGGGTTTGATCGGGTCGATCTTCGTGGTCTGCGCCGGCATGCTGTTTCTGCAGCGCCAGCGTAACAAGGCTCAGCTTAGCGGCGAAGGCTACGGCACCGACCTGCGCAATGAGCCGGAAACCGCTGCCGACATCAAACTCCCCAATCCGTGGATCGCCCTGTCGCCGCTGCTGGCCGTGGGCATCATGAACCTGCTGTTTACCCAGTGGATTCCACAGTGGTACGGCAAGACCCACAGTCTCGCGCTGCCGGGCATGGCTGCGCCGGTGACCACCGAAATCGCCAAGCTAACGGCGATCTGGGCCGTTCAGGCTGCACTGCTGGTCGGCATCATCGTGGTGCTGGTGTTCGGCTTCCAGGCGATTCGCGGCAAGTTGGCCGAAGGCAGCAGAAGTGCAGTCAGCGGTTCATTACTGGCAGCAATGAACACAGCGTCTGAATACGGTTTTGGTGCGGTAATAGCATCGCTGCCAGGCTTTCTGGTCCTGGCCGACTGGCTCAAAAGCATCCCTGACCCGCTGGTCAACGAAGCGATCACCGTGACCCTGCTGGCGGGCATCACGGGCTCGGCGTCCGGCGGCATGAGCATTGCGCTGGCGGCCATGGCCAATGACTTCATCGCAGCGGCCCATGCCGCCAACATCCCGCTGGAAGTCCTGCACCGGGTGGCGGCGATGGCCAGCGGCGGCATGGACACCCTGCCACACAACGGCGCGGTGATTACCTTGCTGGCGGTGACCGGCCTGACCCACCGCGAAGCCTACAAAGACATTTTCTGTATTACGCTGATCAAGACCCTGGCGGTTTTCGTAGTGATCGGCACTTTCTACGCCACTGGCATTGTGTGAGGCATTGATGACGACTCTTTCAGGCAAGACCGCACTGGTTACCGGTTCCACCAGCGGCATTGGCCTGGGCATTGCCCTGAGCCTGGCCAAGGCTGGCGCCAATCTGATCCTCAACGGATTTGGCGATGCATCCAAAGTGATTGCCGAGGTTGAACAGTTCGGCGGCAAGGTTGGCCATCATCCCGCCGACGTCAGCGACCCGGCGCAGATCGCCGACATGATCGCCTACGCCGAGCGCGAATTCGGCGGCGTCGATATTCTGGTCAACAACGCCGGCATCCAGCATGTGGCGCCGGTAGACGAGTTTCCGGTGGAACGCTGGGACTCGATCATCGCCATCAACCTGTCATCGGTGTTTCACAGCACCCGCCTGAGCCTGCCGGGCATGCGCGCCAAGGGCTGGGGCCGAGTGATCAACATCGCCTCGGTGCATGGCCTGGTGGGTTCGACGGGCAAAGCCGCTTATGTCGCCGCCAAGCATGGCGTGATCGGCCTGACCAAAGTGGTTGCCCTGGAAACGGCCACCAGCAACATCACCTGCAACGCGATTTGCCCGGGCTGGGTGCTGACACCACTGGTGCAAAAGCAGATCGACGATCGCGCCGCCAAGGGCATCGACCCACAGCAGGCGCAGCATGACCTGCTGGCCGAGAAACAGCCGTCGCTGGAGTTCGTAACACCGCCGCAACTGGGTGAACTGGTGCTGTTCCTGTGCAGCGAGGCTGGCACCCAGGTACGTGGCGCGGCGTGGAATATCGATGGTGGGTGGTTGGCGCAGTAACCACAGATTGATCGCTCCCACGCTCTGCGTGGGAATGCAGCCCGGGACGCTCTGCGTCCCAAGAGCCGAACGCGGAGCGTCCGCTGAGGCACCCCTTCGCGGCGCGTGGGAACGATCTGACGACAATAAGAGGCAAATCATGTCCGAAGTACTATGGCAACCCACCGCCGAACGCATCGGCAAGACTCGCATGGAGGCCTTTCGGCGCTTCGTCAATCAACGGCACCACCTGCACATCGACGACTACCCCGCCCTGCATCAATGGTCGATCGACCAGCGCCCGGATTTCTGGCAGGCCATCGTCGACTTCTTCGACATCCGCTTCCATGAGCAACCCGACGCGGTGCTACTGGAAGGCCGACAAATGCCCAGCGCCCAGTGGTTCCCCGGCGCCACCCTGAATTTCGCTGAACACCTGCTCAGTCGACGCGACGATGCCGTAGCCGTCGTGGCCGTGGCTGAAAACGGCCAGCGCGAACACTTGACCTGGGCCGAATTGGCGGAGCATGTCGCAGGCTTTCAGAAGGGCTTGATTGCGGCCGGTGTCGGCCTTGGCGACCGGGTGGCGGCCTGCATGCCCAACACCTGGCAAACCCTGGTGGCCATGCTCGCCACCACCAGCCTGGGGGCAATCTGGTCCTGTTCGTCGCCCGACTTCGGCACCCAAGGGGTGATCGACCGCTTCGGCCAGATCGAACCGAAAGTGCTGGTCACCTGCGCTGGCTATCGTTATGCCGGCAAGGAGATCGACCAGCGCGCCAAGGTCAACGAAATCCTCGAACGCCTGCCGTCATTGCAGCAACTGGTGATCGTGCCTTACGCACTCCCCGGAACACGCATCGAAGATTTCCGTACCCAGGCCAATGTGACGCTCTGGGATGATTTCTATGACCCGGGTGGCGATCCTGATTTCGTCGCCGTGCCCTTCGACCATCCGCTGTACATCCTCTACTCCAGCGGCACCACCGGCGTGCCCAAGTGCATCATCCACAGCGCCGGCGGCGTACTGCTGCAACACGTCAAGGAACACGGCCTGCACTGCGACCTCGGCCCTGGCGATCGCTTGTTCTACTACACCACCTGCGGCTGGATGATGTGGAACTGGCTGGTCTCGGCCCTGGCGGTAGGCAGTGCCGTGGTGCTGTACGATGGGTCGCCATTCCATCCGAATGCCGAACGCTTGATCGACCTGATCGACGACGAGCGCATCACCGTATTCGGCACCAGCCCCAAGTACCTCGCCACCCTGCAAAGCAGCGGCGTGAAGCCTGGGCAAAGCCATGACCTGGGCAGCCTCAAGACCTTGCTCTGCACCGGCTCTGCGCTGTCGCCGCAGAGCTACGACTATGTCTATCGCGATTTCAAGGCCGACCTGTGCCTGGCCTCGATGTCGGGTGGCACCGACATCGTCTCGTGTTTTGTCAACGGCAACCCCTGGCAGCCGGTGCGCCGTGGCGAAATACAGGGCAAGAGCCTGGGCATGGCCGTGGAAGTGTGGAACGACGAGGGCCGGGCGGTCATCGGCGAAAAGGGCGAACTGGTGTGTACGCGGCACTTCCCGGCGATGCCGATCGGCCTGTGGAACGACCCAAATGGCGAAAAGCTCAAGGCCTCCTACTTCAGTCAATTTCCCGGTGTCTGGGCCCAGGGCGACTACGCCGAACAACTGCCCCACGGCGCGATGATGATCCATGGGCGCTCCGACGCGGTGCTCAATCCCGGTGGCGTGCGCATCGGCACGGCGGAAATCTATCGGCAAGTGGAGAAAGTCCCGCAGGTGCTCGACAGCGTGGCCATCGGTCAGCAATGGCAGGACGACGTGCGGGTGGTGCTGTTCGTGCGCTTGCGTGAGGGCGTGGAACTGGATGACGCGCTGCAGCAGCAGATCCGCCAGGTCATTCGCGCCAACACCACGCCACGTCATGTGCCGGCGAAGATTGTCGCGGTGACCGACATTCCTCGCACCATCAGCGGCAAAATTGTCGAATTGGCGGTGCGTAATGTGGTGCATGGGCAGAAGGTGAAGAATACCGACGCGCTGGCCAATCCCGAGGCGCTCGAGCAATTCCGCGATCGCCCCGAACTCCAGGACTGAACACCGCCCCCTGTAGGAGCGAGCATGCTCGCGATGAACCTGAGAGCGCCGCGGGGTATCAGGCTTCCAGCGTTATCGTTAACGACCATCGCGAGCATGCTCGCTCCTACAGGGGTATGGGTCAATCCATCAAGTCCCAGTCGCCTGACGATGGCGCAGAACCTGGCGTTGTGTTGGCATGCAACTTCAGTCGCAAGCGTAAATTGTTCACCGAATCTGCATGCTTCAACGCTTCATCCTCGTCGACCACACCTTCTGCGACCAACTCGAACAACGCCCCGTCAAACGTCTGCATCCCCATCTCCGCCGACTTCTCCATCACCCCTTTCAGTTCGGAAAACTGGTTACGCCGGATCAGATCGCCAATGGTTGGCGTGCCCAGCATCACCTCTACCGCAGCACGCCGCTGGCCATCAACGCTACGTACCAGGCGCTGCGACACAAACGCCTTGAGGTTGTTACCCAGGTCGTTGAGCAGTTGCCCCCGACGCTCTTCGGGAAAAAAATTGATAATGCGGTCAAGCGCCTGACTGGCGTTATGGGCATGCAATGTGGAGATCACCAGATGCCCGGAATCGGCAAACGCCAGGGCATGCTCCATGGTTTCGCGGTCACGGATCTCGCCGATCAGCACCACGTCCG
The DNA here is from genome assembly GCF_058791355.1 of Pseudomonas sp. EB271-G4-1. NCBI lineage: Bacteria > Pseudomonadati > Pseudomonadota > Gammaproteobacteria > Pseudomonadales > Pseudomonadaceae > Pseudomonas > Pseudomonas sp. EB271-G4-1. The sequence goes on along the minus strand of NZ_JBYTEO010000065.1, from coordinate 13,743 downwards.
GCGCCTGGCGCAGGGTGTTTTTCAACGCGGCATGAAAACTGCGGGTGTCGACACCGACCTCGCGCTGGCTGATGATCGATCGCTGGTGCCGGTGGATGTACTCGATCGGGTCTTCGATGCTGACGATGTGACCGCTGGCGTGGCGATTGCGGTAGTCGATCAACGCTGCCAGCGACGTGGACTTGCCCGAGTCAGTGGCGCCGACGAATAGCATCAGCCCTTGCTTGAGCATCACCGTTTCAAGCAACACCTGCGGCAGCTTGAGGTCTTCAAAGCGTGGAATGTCGAGCTTGACGTTGCGCACGACCATTGACACATCGTTACGCTGTTTGAAAATGTTCACTCGAAAGCGTCCAATCCCCGCCAGGGAGATCGCCAGGTTCATTTCCAGTTCCCGATCGAACTCAAGGCGCTGTTCGGCGTCCATGATGGACGCCGCAATCGTCGCGATTGCTCCCGGCTTGATCGGTTGGTGGGCCAGGGCGGTGAGCACACCGTTGAACCGCGCACTCGCAGGCGCCCCCGTGGACAGGTAAAGATCGGAGCCATCCTGGCTGGCCAAGCGTCTTAACAACGCGTCGATTTCCATGGCAAAAAGCACCTACGAAGCATTCAATGTTAAAAAATGACCTGAAGCAGGTCATCCAGCGTCTACTGCCCTGCAAGGATAGTTGACGCCGCCACACCGACTTTTGTGCAGGACATCTTGATGAACGCATCACCCACCGGCAGCGATGCCCAAGCCTTGATTGCCAGACTCGACTGGGCGAACAGCCCCCTGGGCGCTGCTGGCACCTGGCCACAGAGCCTGCGAACCGCCGTGGACATCGTGATTCATTCGCCAATGCCGATGCTGTTGCTCTGGGGGCCGCAACTGACGCAGATCTACAACGACGGCTTCGCGCTGCTGGCCGGCAGCAAGCATCCGCACGCTTTCGGACAGCCAACCCACCTGATCTGGCCCGAATTAAAGGACTTTACTGACCCAATTTACAGCGCGGTCCTACAAGGCCAGGTGCGAACCTACAGCGAACAGCGCTTCACCCTGCAGCGCGACGGTACAGATTCCGACTTCTGGCTTGACCTGACCTACAGCCCCATCCGCGACGAAAATGCCCAGGTTGCCGGAATCCTGGTCACCGCCATCGAAACCAACGAGCGCCGGCGCATCGCCCTCGAACTGGAGCAACGCTCCGCCGCGAGCCTCAAGGCCCAGCAAGACACCGAAGAACGCCTGCAACTGGCCCTCGCCGCCACCGACGCGGTTGGCACTTGGGACTGGGACATCAGTGAGGACCGCTTCATCGCCGACGCCCACTTCGCCCAATTGCACGGCGTCGAACCGGCCCTGTCTGGCCAGTTGCCGATCAGCGAATACCTGCATGGCGTCCACCCCGAAGACCGCACCCTGATCGCCCGCAGCATCAAGCACTGCATCACTCACGGCACCGAGTACGCCGAGGAGTACCGCCTGCTGCAACCCGATGGCCAGTTGCGCTGGGTGTTTGCCCGCGGACGCTGCTACAAGGATCACCATGGACGGCCGATCCGTTTCCTCGGCGCCGCCCTTGACCTGACCGATCGCAAAAACACCGAGCACGCCTTGCGCCAGAGTCAGACCGAGCTGCAGTTGATCATCAATGCCATGCCGATCCTGATCAGCTACGTCGACCGCGAGGAACGCTTTCGCCTGAACAACGCCGCCTACCTGGACTGGTATGGCTTGACGCCCCAGGAACTCTATGGCCGAACCATTCGCGAAGTGCTGGGCGATGAGGCCTACGCGTTGCGCGCCGAGCACATTGCCCAGGCCCTGAGCGGCAAGGCGTGTTGCTTCAGCATCGGCACGGCGCACCGCGACGGTAGCATCCGCCAGGCACTCATGAATTACCTGCCGCGTCACGGCCCGGATGGCGCGGTGAATGGTTTCTATATCTTCGTCATCGACGAAACCGAGCGTAAACAGACCGAAGAAGCCCTGCGCAACCTCAACGAAACCCTCGAGGAACGGGTGAGCGCGCGCACCCGGCAATTGGCCGAGGCCAATGAAAAACTGCTCAGCGAGATGTTCGAACGCGAGCGCGCCGAAGAAGCCCTGCGGCATGCGCAGAAGATGGAAGCGCTCGGCCAGCTCACCGGCGGCATTGCCCATGACTTCAACAACATGCTCACTGGCATCATCGGCAGCCTGGACTTGATGCAGCGCTACATTGCCGACGGCCGCGCCGCCGAAATCAACCGTTTCTCCGAGGCCGCGGTTTCCTCGGCCAACCGCGCCGCCGCCCTCACCCATCGACTGCTGGCGTTCTCCAGGCGTCAGTCGCTGGATCGCAAGACGCTGAACGCCAACGACCTGATCCACTCCCTGGAAGACTTGCTCAGCCGCACCAAAGGCGACCACATCGAACTCAAGCTGCTGCTGACCGAAGGTGCCTGGCCGGTCAGCACCGACGTCAGTCAACTGGAAAACGCCCTGCTCAACCTGGTGATCAACGCCCGCGACGCCATGCCCGAGGGTGGCCAGTTGTGCATCGAAACCGCCAACGTCTATCTCGACGGCAGCGATATCACCACACTGGAACCGGTCAAGGCCGGGGATTACCTGATGATCGCCGTCACTGACAACGGCACCGGCATGACCCCCAAGGTATTGGCCAAGGCCTTCGACCCGTTCTTCACTACCAAGCCCATCGGCCAGGGCACCGGGCTGGGGTTGTCGATGATCTACGGCTTCGCCCAGCAGTCCGGCGGCCATGTGACCCTGTCCAGCCTGCCGGGCCAGGGCACCAGCGTGCGCCTGTACTTGCCGCGACTACGAGGCAACGAGCCACAGGATGTGCTGTCGCCCGTGATCAGCGAAGCACCGTCGGCGATTGCCGGCGAAACGGTGGTGCTGGTGGAAGACGATCCGGCGGTGCGCATGCTGGTGACCGATCTGCTCAAGGAGTTGGGTTATCACGCCTATGAAGCCGAAGACGCGAAGACCGCCCTGCCCTTGCTCGAATCCGACTTGCGCGTCGACCTGCTGGTCACCGACGTCGGGCTGCCCGGGATGAATGGGCGACAACTGGCGGAAATCGCGCGCCAGCATCGCCCGCAACTGAAAGTGCTGTTCATGACCGGTTACGCGCAAAACGCCGCCGAACGCCAGGGCTTTCTCGAAGAAGGCATGGACATGGTGGCCAAGCCGTTTTCCATCGATCTGCTGGCCAACAAGATTCGCACGATGATCGGTCAACCGCAGTGAGTTGGGGCATAATCGCGCCCCCTGGCTGTCACGACCGCAACAAGGTATCTGCCCCATGAAAGCTCAAGCCCGCCATATCCTGGTGAAAACCTCGGAAGAAGCCGAGCAACTCAAGCAACGTATCGCCAAGGGCGAAGCCTTCGATGTGCTGGCCAAGAAGTACTCCACCTGCCCGTCCGGCAAACGCGGCGGCGACCTGGGTGAAGTGCGTCCGGGCCAGATGGTCGGTGCAATCGATGCGGTGATCTTCAAGAAACCGCTGCGGGTGGTGCATGGGCCGATCAAGAGCAAGTTCGGGTATCACCTGGTGCAGGTGTTTTACCGGGATTGATCTCCACCTGTAGGAGCTGCCGCAGGCTGCGATCTTTTGATCTTGTTTTTAAAAGCAAAATCAAAAGATCGCAGCCTGCGGCAGCGCCTACACAGAGTTCTTGTTCAAACCAAGGGGATGAGTGCCCCTGGCGCCTGAATCACCCGACCCGCCAACCGATGCCCCGCCTCAGCCGCCAGGGCCGGGCTCGCGCCCTTGAGGCGCGCAGCCAGGTACGCCGCACTGAACGAATCCCCGGCCGCCGTGGTATCCACCACCCGCTCGACTTTCTGCGCCGGCACTTCGAATGACTCGCCGCCACAACGAATCAGGCAGGCTTCGGCGCCGCGCTTGAGCACCACTTCAGGCGTGCCGATCTGCTCGTATGCTGCAAACACCGCCTGGCAATCGGCGAAATGGAACAGCGCCTGTTCGTCATCGACGGTCAGCAGAGCCAGGTCGACATAGGGCAACACCTTGCGGTACGCCACTCGCGCTTCCTCCACCGAGGCCCACAAACGCGGTCGGTAGTTGTTGTCGAAGACGATCCGCGCATTGCGCTGGCGGGCCTCGATCAAGACTTCCAGCAATTTTTCCCGCCCCTCGCCCAATACCGCGAGGGTGATGCCGCTAAAGTACAACACGTCGTAATCCGGCAGCGCAGCCAGGATCGGCGCGGCGGCCGGGGTGGTGAAGCAATCGCGCACCGCTGCTTCATTGCGCCAATAGAGAAAACGTCGCTCGCCGGCGGCGTCAGTCTGGATGCAATACAGCCCCGGTAAGCGACCGGGCAAGCGCTGGACCTTGCTCAGGCCAATGTTTTCGGCAGCCCAGCTCTGGCACATGGCATCGCTGAAACTGTCATCGCCCAGGGCCGTGACGTAATCCACCGAACCCGCCGTGCCCAGTTCGCGGGACAGGTAGACCGCCGTGTTCAAGGTATCGCCGCCGAAGCTTTGTTGCAGGCTGCCATCGGCGCGGTGTTGCAATTCGATCATGCATTCGCCGATCAGGGCGATGCGCGGGGTGTGGGGGCCCAGGGTGTTGAAGGTGTTCATGGGTGTGGGGTCTCCGGTATTGCGATGCTGTCTGTCAGGGCCCCTTCGCGAGCAGGCTCGCTCCCACATTGGAATGCATTCCCCTTGTGGGAGCGAGCCTGCTCGCGAAGGCCACGCCGCGGTCTCAAACCGGTTAGAAACAGGTTTCCATGGTCTCGATAACGTTCAATTGCTCATCCACCAGGCAACCCACGCGCCACTTGTCGAACGTCAGGCACGGGTGCGAAGTGCCGAACGAAATGATGTCGCCCACCCGCAAATCAACCCCCGGCGGCACGGTCATGAAGGCGTGCTGGTCCATCACGGCGGTCACCTTGCAAGCGCTCACATCATCGCCCTTGGCCGGAATGACACCGGCCCGGTAGCGCAGCAACGGCACCGGCAGGCCAGCGTCATAAGCCACGTCACGCTTGCCCAGGGCAATCACTGCAAAGCCTGGCTCCGGCAACGACTGCACATGTGCCCAGACCTCCAGCGCCGCACGCAAGCCCTCATGCAGATCACTGCGACGGTCGAGCACGCAGCATTGCGCTTCCTTGTAGATACCATGGTCGTGCGCCACATAGCTGCCGGGGCGCAAGACGCTGAGGAAACGCCCGCCAGCGTTCTGCGCCTCGAACTCTTCGGCGATCAAGTCATACCAGGCCGAACCTGAAGCGGTGACGATCGGCTTGGCAATCGCGAAGGCACCGCTGTCCTGCAACTGCACGGCCAGACGCACCAGGGAGCCGGCGAACGCACGGATGCCACTCACCGCGTGATCGCCGTGGATCACCCCTTCGTACCCTTCGATCCCGGTCAGCGCCAAGGCCGGTTGTGCGGCGATGGCCTTGGCCAGGTCCAGCACTTGCTGTTCGCTGCGGCAACCGCAACGACCGCCGACCACGCCGTACTCGATCATCACGTTCAGGCGCACACCCCGTGAAGCGAAATAGGCGCCGAGGTCGGCGACGTTGTCCGGGTGATCGACCATGCAATAGAAGTCGAAGCCCGGATCAGCCAGAAGATCGGCTATCAACGCCATGTTCGGGGTGCCGACCAACTGGTTGGCCATCAACACCCGGCGCACGCCGTGGGCATAGGCCGCGCGGGTTTGCGTGGCGCTCGCCAGGGTAATGCCCCAGGCACCGGCGTCCAGTTGCCGGCGGAACAGCGCCGGGGTCATGCTGGTCTTGCCGTGGGGCGCAAGCTCGGCGCCGCTGTCGCTGACAAAGGCCTGCATCCAACGGATGTTGTGTTCAAGCGCATCGCGATGCAGCACCAGCGCGGGCAGGCTGACGTCACGCACCAGGTGGGCGCCAGTGTGGGCAAAGCCCTTTTCCACGGCGGCAATATTCTTGGCAGAAGACATGGTCGAACTCCTCACAGTCGCGGCCGCGGGCAGCCGCTGTTAATCGTTGATGCGACGGGCCAGGTTGTTGGCGCTATCGATCAGCACCCGGCGGTAATCGCTGTAATGGGTCTTGGCATCGGCCCGCGGAGCGACGATGCACAGGGTGGCAATGGCCACGCCATCGGGGCCTTTGACCGGGGCGGCGAAGCAATGGGTAAAGGTGTCGGCCACGCTGTCGAAGGAGAAAAAGCCGTCGATGCCAGCTTGGCGGATTTCCTTGAGAAACTGTTCCAGCGGCAAACGTTCGCCGTTGGGCAGGATGAAGTCGTCGTGGTCGATCAAGTCGACGATTTCCTCGTCACTGAGGTGCGCCAGCAACAGGCGTCCGGACGCTGTCCAGGGAATGGGCGCGTTTTCGCCGATGTCCGAGGAAATGCGAAAATGCCGCTGGCCCTCCTTCATCAACGCCACGGTGTATTTGCGCCCGTTGAGCAAGCACATCTGCGCCGTTTCGTGAGTCTGGCTGACGATGTCCTGCAGGGCACGATCGGCTTCGCGGGTCAGGTCAAAATGGCGCAGGTGCGCTTGGCCAAGGAAGTACAGCTGGCGGCCGAGATAGACGTGACCGTCCTTGCCCACCGGTTCCAGGATGCGCCGTTCCAGCAACGAGGCCACCAGCTCATAGACCGTGGATTTCGGACTGCCGATGCCGTTGGCGATGTCGTTCGGGCGCAGGGGCTGGCCGATCTCCTTGAGGAAATCGAGGATATCGAACGCCCGGTCCAGACCGCGTGCCCGGCGCTTGATGGTGTCTTCGCTCATGTCAGTGGTTCCCAATCAAATTCGCCGGGGGGGTTTTGATCGTTCCCACTCTGGGAACGATCAGTGTCAAGTTCAGGCCTTTTTCTTGTACGCGATGCAGTCGATCTCGACCTTGCAGTCGACCATCATGTTCGCCTGCACACAGGCCCGGGCCGGTGCGTGTTCAGGCTTGAAGTACTCGGAGAAGACCTTGTTGAAACTGGTGAAATCCCGCGGATCTTCCAGCCATACGCCGACACGCACCACATCTTCCAGGCCATAACCTGCCTCTTGGAGAATCGCGACCAGGTTCTTCATGGTCTGGTGCGTCTGCTCGACGATGCCGCCAACAATGATCTCGCCCTCCACCGCCGGCACCTGCCCGGAGACGTGCAGCCAGCCATCGGCTTCAACGGCGCGGGCAAAAGGACGCGGCTGGCCACCCGCCGCGGTGCTGCCGGTGCCGTAACGAGTAATGCTCATGGGTGTTTCTCCTGAACTGAAAACCGAAGGATCAGAGATCTTCTGCGAGACCTCGAAGGCCAATTAATTCCGCTATACCGGAATACGGTTTGCAATAGCGGAATAAGCGGCAGAAAGTGTGCCACAGGTCGTGAAGGAAATAGTAGGGGGAGATTGAAAAGTGTTCTAAATCAGAAAATCCCTGCACGCCGCTTCGCGAGCAGGTCCGCTCCCTGTCGGGATGCGATTCCCTGCTCGCGAGGCGCCCTCAGGCTGGCGGTAAAATCAATTACACGTGCGCGCCAGGAACACCCGCGTTACCCGCCGCTCTTCTACCGACATGACGGTCAATCGCCAGCCGTCCCAGTCGTGGCTGTCACCGATCATCGGCAGTCGATCCAGCAGGCTCACCACCAGACCGGCCAGGGTTTGATAGTCTTCGGTCGGTTGTGCCGCGAATCCGGTGCGTTGACGCACACGCGCCAGGTTCAACGCGCCACTGACCACGAATCCGTCCTTCTCCTCGATCACGTCCGGGCCTTCGATTTCGCTGGCGTCGGGCAGCTCACCGGCAATCGACTCGAGGATGTCGGTCATGGTCAGCACGCCGACGAAGTCACCGAATTCGTTGACCACAAACGCGATGTGGGTCGAGGCCTTGCGCATTTGCTCCAGGGCATTGAGGATCGAGTAGCTGTCCAGCAGGTTGACGGCCTGGCGCGCCAGGTGGGCAAGATCAGGCTGGTTGCCGGCCAGGAAATCCTTCAACAGTTCCTTCTTGTGCACGAAGCCCAGCGGTTCATCCACCGCGCCGTCGCGAATCAGCGGCAGGCGCGAGTAGGACGAATGCATCAAACGCGTGCGAATGGTCTGCGGGTCGTCGGACAGGTCGATGTAATCGACGTCGGCACGCACGGTCATCAAGCCGCGGATAGGCCGCTCGGCCAGTTGCAATACCCCGCTGATCATCACCCGCTCACGACGGTCGAACAGTTCTTCGCTCTGCCCTTCGCCGTCGTCGAGCATGTCGGCGATTTCTTCACCGACTTCTTCCACCGCCAATTTGCGCCCGCCGAGCATGCGCATTACCGCGTGCGCAGTGCGTTCACGCATCGGTCGCAGGCCCTGCATCGAGCGTTTGCGTCGCGACCGGGCGATCTGGTTGAACACCTCGATCAGGATCGAGAAGCCGATGGCCGCGTACAGATAGCCCTTGGGAATGTGGAAGCCCAGGCCTTCGGCGGTCAAGGCAAAACCGATCATCATCAAAAAGCCCAGGCACAGCATGATCACCGTAGGGTGCGCGTTGACGAAGCGAGTCAACGGCTTGCTGGCGACGATCATCAGGCCGATGGAAATGATCACGGCGATCATCATCACCGACAATTCATCGACCATGCCCACCGCGGTAATCACTGCGTCAAGGGAGAACACCGCGTCAAGCACCACGATCTGCGCCACGATGGGCCAGAACAACGCGTAAGCCGTATTGGAAGTGCGCTCGCCGACATGGCCTTCGAGCCGTTCGTGCAGCTCCATGGTCGCCTTGAACAACAGGAACACACCACCAAACAGCATGATCAGGTCTCGACCCGAGAAGCTTTTGTCGAACACCTCGAACAGCGGCTGGGTCAGGGTCACCAACCAGGAAATACTCGCCAGCAGGCCCAGGCGCATCAACAACGCCAGGGACAGGCCGATGATACGCGCGCGATCGCGCTGTTCCGGCGGCAATTTGTCCGCCAAAATCGCAATGAACACCAGGTTGTCGATACCCAGTACCAGCTCCAGCACAATCAACGTCAACAAGCCCAGCCACGCGGTGGGGTCAGCTAACCATTCCATGTAAATGTCTCGATCTATTCAGTGAATTCAGAATGCCAGGCACGGCAAGGCGCGGCGCAGAGGCCGGGTAAATGCAATGACAGGGAGATCGGGGTGCCAGAAGACCGGATGTTTCGCGTGCAGCAAGACCGCGCGTTGGCGCGAGGGGAAAGGATAACTGGGGGGCTCCGTAAGGGCGTTCATGCAAGTCCTGAAAAGGAAAAAGGACTCGAATCGTACAGTCGACATGGGCAATTCCTACAGCCCGAAATTATTTCAAGATCTGTAGCAGGTCTGTGAATTGCCGCCGCTGACTGTAGGAACAAGCTGGCTCGTGATGCTTTCAACGGTTTTTCACACGTTCGATGTACCGCACAACCGCCGGGGATTTCTCGAACCGGCGATGAATCAACGCCAGCCACGACGACGCGTTGCAGTCGTTGATCTGGCGATAGACCACATTCGGTAAACTGACATGGCCGACCACCGACTCTGGTACCACCGCCACGCCCTGACCCAGGGAAACCAAGGCGATCACTGCCACCAACCCACCCGGTTGCGCCCCCAGTTTCGGCACGAACGCGCCCTGGGCGGCAACTTGCAACGTACCGACGACTTGCTCGGGAAGAATGAAGTTTTCGTTGTGCAAATGCGCCGAGTTGATGACCGGCAAGCGATTCAGCCATGAGTCCACAGACAGTGCCAAAACAAAGCCTTCATCACTCAGGCGCACACTCTCGACACCCTCGGGCAACGTCAACGGGCAACGGATGTAGCCCAGATCGAACCGTCCCTCAAGGATCATGTTCGGCAGGCTCGCCATTGGACTTTCCCGCACATTGAGGCTGACATCCGGGTACTGGCTTGCAAAACCCTGCACCTGCTTTTGCAGCAACCCCGAATACACCGCCGACGCGACATAACCCAGTTCGATGTGACCGATATCACCACGCCCGGCACGCTGTGCGTTGCGCTGCGCCGATTCGAACTGGCGCACTGTGGCCTCAGCTTCGATCACCAGCGCCGCCCCGGCCTCGGTCAGGCTGACGTCCCGCACCTGGCGCAGAAACAGGCGTGCGCCCAGCTCCGCTTCCATGTCCTGGATTTGCCGGGTCAAGGTGGGCGGCGCGATGCCCAACTGCTCGGCGGCGCGGGTGAAGTTGCGATGCCGGGCGACAGCCAGGAAGTAGCGAAAGTGGCGAATATCCATCGGTGCATTAGCTCAAAGGTAATGAAGTGACGCGGCGCGCCTAACAAAAGCGTCGCCAGCTGGCGATAAGCTGCACGGAACCTCACAGTAGAGAACCCCTGCCATGTCCGTCAAACCCCAGGTGAGCCCGCGCCTGACCTTGCTAACAGCGTCGGCGGTGTGCTCGTTGATCGTGCTGGACACCAACATCGTCGCCGTTACCTTGCCCAGCATCGCTCGGGATCTGGGGGCGAATTTCGCTGACATTGAGTGGGTAGTCAGTGCCTACATGCTGGCCTTCGCCGCGTTGCTGTTGCCCGCGGGCAGCCTGGCGGACCGTTTTGGCCGGCAAAAAACCCTGATGTGGGGGCTGGGCATCTTCATTCTGGCCTCGATCGGCTGCGGCGCCGCACCGAACGCGCTGTTTCTCGACATCGCGCGCGCGATCAAGGGCGTCGGCGCGGCGCTGCTGTTGACCTCGGCACTCGCCTCCATCGGCCATACCTTCCACGATGAAGCCGAACGCGCCAAGGCCTGGGCGTTCTGGGGCGGTTGCATGGGCGTGGCCATGACGGCGGCGCCGACCCTGGGCGGGTTGATCACCGAGTACGTGGGTTGGCGCTGGATTTTCTACCTCAACCTGCCGATCGGCCTGTTCCTGATGCTCATGGTCTGGCGCGCGGTGCCGGAGTCTCGCGACGCCCAGGCCGCGCGTCTCGATCCCTGGGGCAGTCTCGCCTTCAGCGCCAGTTTGCTGTGCCTGATCTGGGGCCTGATCGAAGCCAACCGCATCGGCTGGAACAACCCCGTCACTTACGCCCGTCTGGTGGGTGGCGCCCTGTTGCTTGGCTTGTTCGTGGTGATCGAGCGTGTGCAACAGCGGCCGATGATCGACCTGCAACTGTTCCGTCATCCGCGTTTCATCGGCGCGTTGCTCGGCATGTTTTCCTACGCCGCGTGCGCCCAAGTGATGATGACGATGCTGCCGTTCTACTTGCAGAACGGTCTGGGTTTTACCGCCATCAGCGCAGGGTTGGGCATGCTGCCGTTTGCCGTGACCATGCTGATTTTCCCGCGCATCGGTGCACGCCTGGCGGGACGCGTGACGCCGGCGAACATGATGGCCATCGGACTCACCCTGGTGGGCAGCGGTAATTTGCTCAGCGCCTGGGCGGTCAACAGCGGCGGATACCTGCCCTTCGCCCTGGCGATTGCAGTCACGGGTGCCGGCGCCGGGCTGCTCAACGGCGATACGCAAAAAAACATCATGGCCTGTGTGCCTCGGGAGCGTACCGGCATGGCCTCGGGCATGAGTACGACCATGCGCTTCAGCGCGGTGATGCTGGCGATCGGTGTGTATGGCGCATTGCTGTCGGGACACAGCGAACGGCTGCTGCACGACCATCTGGCGGCACAGGGCGGGCAATGGCTCGAACACAGCCAGGGTGTCGCCTCGCGGGTGGTGGCCGGTGACATGCCGGCGGCCCTGAGTCTGTTGCCGGAAGTTGCGCGGCCGCTGGTCGAGCCGCTGGCGCGACAGGCGTTCGTGGGTGGGTTCAGTTTGTTGCTTTGGGTCGCGGGCCTGGCGGGGTTGCTGGGCGCACTGGTGGTCGGGACACTGATGCGCAATCCGATTCCAGCGCCCCGTACCGCCCTGACGCTTGAATAACGTGTACCTGGCGATTTCATCTTTGAATGTACAACCGCCTTCGCGAGCAGGCTCGCTCCCACATGATCCCGGTGAGGCACAGATTCACCTTTGGGAGCGGGCTTGCCCGCGATGAGGCCCATAAGGGCGACACAGCACTTACCCCAGAACAAGCTCGTCGATATGCCGATACCCGGTTTGCAACTGCGCCGCCAACACCTTGCTGCGCCCAAGGCGAATCGGCCCGCGTTCGATGTCGATCACCAGCCCCGGACACTCGAGTGCGGGCAACGACGGCCACTCTTTCAAACGGCCATCGGTTATCACCAGCAAGCGCTGCTGTTCGGCCGGCAAGCGCTTTTGCCGCGCGGCAAGCCACAGTGCCGCATCACCCAGCGCCGCCAGCAACGGCGTACCGCCGCCCGCACCAAGTCCGTCGAGCCAATGGCGCAAACCGCTGGATGCCTTCAGTCCCTGCACCTGCCACTTCGGCGCTGCACCGCTGGCCGTCAGTAATGCCAGGCGCGCGCGCTGGCGGTAGGCATCGTCGAACAATTGCGCCAGCAGGCCCTTGGCATCACTCAATGCCTGGTGGCGGCGGGTCGAAGCCGACGCGTCGACAATCACCAGCCACAGCTCATGCGCCGCGCGCGTGCGCTGCTGGAACAAGACATCCTGGCGCTGGCGTGGCCTTCCGTTGAGTAACGTGCCTGGCCAATTGATCGAGCCGCCATGGGACGCGTGACGTTTACCCTGTTTACCGTGATCGAGGCGTCCTGCACGAGGTCTGGCATTCGCCCCCACGTCCGATCGAGGGCGAATGCCTAGGGCTTTTTTGGCCAGCTCGGCACCTCTCGCCGCGCGCCGACCGGCAACACTTGAGCGGGCATCTCGCCCCATTGGCCCTGGCCTTCGCTCGGGTTGGGCTGTTGGCTGGATGGGGAATTGTTGGATTGTGGTGCCGATGGCGTGTGCTCGCGACGACGATGGCGCAAGGCAAATTCGGCGACCGCGTCGATATCCTCTTCGCCAATGGCTGTTGCACCGCGCCAGGCAGCATGGGCACGCGCCGCGCGCAACCAGACCAGGTCGGCGCGCAAGCCATCGACACCGGCGGCAAAGCAACGCTCGGTGATCTGCGCCAACGCTTCGTCGTCAAGGGGAATGTTCGCCAATGCACTGCGCGCTGTTTGGCAACGCTCACGCAACGACTGCTGCTGGCTCTCCCATTCGGCGCAGAACTGTTGTGGATCACTGTCGAAATCGAGGCGTCGACGAATGATTTGTCCGCGTTCGGTCGGTGCGGTGTGGCCACTGAGGGCGACGTTCAAGCCAAAACGATCGAGCAGTTGCGGGCGCAACTCGCCCTCTTCCGGGTTCATGGTGCCGATTAGCACGAACTTCGCCGAATGCCGATGGGAAATACCATCACGTTCAACCAGATTAGTGCCGCTGGCCGCCACATCGAGCAGCAGATCGACGAGGTGATCCGGCAGCAGATTCACTTCATCGACATAGAGCACGCCGCCGTCAGCCTTGGCCAGCACGCCGGGGGAAAATTGCGCCCGACCTTCACTCAGGGCCGCGTCGAGGTCGAGGGTGCCGACCAGGCGCTCTTCAGTTGCCCCCAGGGGCAAGGTGACGAATTGACCGCTGGCCAGCAGGTCCGCAAGACCACGGGCCAGGGTCGACTTGGCCATGCCACGCGGGCCTTCGATCAGCACACCACCGATTTTCGGGTCGATGGCGGTCAGATACAGCGCGAGTTTCAAATCGTCGGCGCCGACCACGGCGGAAAGCGGGAAATGGGGGGTGTCGGTCATTATCAGTACCTGTCTCTTCTCCACATCTGACGCTGCCGACGATGCCGG
>NZ_JBYTEO010000064.1:0-8892 GCF_058791355.1 Pseudomonas sp. EB271-G4-1 | reverse complement strand
TGGTAATTATAAGGACTAGTTAGTGGTCGGGGTCAATACACGTTCCCCTGTGGGAGCGAGCCTGCTCGCGAAAGCGGTTTGTCAGTCAACGATAATGTTGATTGTGCTGGCCTCTTCGCGAGCAGGCTCGCTCCCACAGGGGTATTGCACTAGCTGTCTTCTTCTATATCCAGCAGCAAATTTTCCAAGGCCTCGCGATACGAACCCGGTTCTTTCCACATCCCCCGCTGTTGCGCTTCGAGCAAACGCTCGGTCATGTCGCGCAAGGCATGGGGGTTATGCTCGCGTACGAAATCCCGAGTGCCCGGGTCAAGTAGATAGGCATCGGCCAGCAACGCGTACTGGTGATCGTCGATCAACCGCGTGGTGGCGTCGAAGGCGAACAGATTGTCCACCGTCGCGGCCATTTCGAATGCGCCTTTGTAGCCGTGCCGCTTGACCCCGTCGATCCACTTTGGATTGGCCGCCCGGGAGCGGATCACCCGGTTCAGTTCTTCCTTCAGGGTGCGGATCTTCGGCAGGTCCGGCTGGCTGTGATCGCCGTGATAACTGGCCGCCGCCTCGCCACTCAGGCTTTCCACGGCAGCCAGCATGCCACCCTGGAATTGGTAGTAATCATTGGAATCGAGCAGGTCGTGCTCACGGTTATCCTGGTTTTGCAGCACCGCCTGTACCTGGCTCAGGCGCTGGGAAAACTGCTCACGGGCCACCGTACCTTCATCAGACCCGCCGTACGCGTAGCCACCCCAATTCAGGTAAACCTCGGCCAGGTCCTCGCGGCTTTGCCACAGGCGACCATCGATGGCGCCCTGCACGCCTGCGCCATACGCGCCGGGCTTGGCACCGAAAATGCGCCAGCCGGCCTGCCGCCGCGCCGCGTCTTCATCCAGTCCCGATTGCAACAGCGCTTCACGCTCGGCGCGCACCTTGGCTGCCAGCGGATTCAAGTCATCCGGCTCATCGAGCGCGGCGACCGCTTGCACGGCCGCATCGAACAGGCGGATCAGGTTGGCGAAGGCATCGCGGAAGAAACCCGATACACGCAAGGTCACGTCCACCCGCGGACGATCAAGCAGGCTCAGCGGCAGAATTTCAAAGTCGTCCACCCGTTGACTGCCGGTGGCCCAAACCGGTCGCACGCCCATCAACGCCATGGCCTGGGCGATATCGTCGCCGCCGGTGCGCATGGTCGCAGTGCCCCAGACCGACAGGCCGAGCTGACGCAAATGATCACCATGGTCTTGCAGGTGACGTTCGAGAATCAGGTTGGCGGACTGGAAACCGATGCGCCACGCGGTGGTGGTGGGCAGGTTGCGTACGTCCACCGAATAGAAGTTGCGCCCGGTGGGCAGCACGTCCAGGCGACCGCGACTCGGCGCGCCACTGGGGCCTGCCGGGACGAACCGGCCGCCGAGGGCGTCGAGCAGGCCACGCATTTCTGCGGGGCCACAGGCATCCAGCCTGGGTGCTACCAGTTCGCGCAAATGCTCGAGGATAGCGTTCACTTCAGTCCAGCAAGCCTCCTTTGGGAGGTTCTCACAGGGGGCATTCAACACCTGTGAAATAAGCTGTGCGGCGAACAGTTCGAGGCGTTCGCGGGTATCGCCCGTGGTGCGCCAGGGTTCACCGCTGACCGACAATAATTCGCCGGGACGCGGTCCGCTCCACGGCTCGGCCAGCGCGCAATCCAGTGGGTCGAAGCCCAGCGCGAACGCCTTGGCCAAGGCCCGCAGCACACTCGATTGCGCGCCACGGCCATCGCCCCGGGGAATGCGCAGCAGCGCCAGCAACGTATCGATGCGCAGCCTTCCGGCCGGTGACTCGCCAAAAACATGCAAGCCATCGCGGATCTGCGACTCTTTCAAGTCGCACAGGTAAGTGTCCAGGCGCGGCAGCCAGATCGCCGCATCCGCATCGCTATCGAGCTGATCGTCCAATTGCAGCTCGCGGTCTATGTGGGTGTCCCGGACCAATTGCAGGATGTCGCGCTGCAGTTCCCGCGCTCGCCGTGGATCGAGCAATTGCGCTTCGTAGTATTCGTCGGCCAGCAACTCGAGATTACGCAGCGGGCCGTAGGTCTCGGCGCGGGTCAGTGGCGGCATCAGGTGGTCGATGATCACCGCTTGCGTGCGGCGCTTGGCCTGGGCGCCTTCACCCGGGTCGTTGACGATGAACGGATAGATGTTCGGCAACGGCCCGAGCAGCGCATCCGGCCAGCAGTGCTCCGACAACCCTACGCCCTTGCCCGGCAGCCATTCCAGGTTGCCGTGCTTGCCCACGTGGATTACGCCGTGGGCGCCGTAGGTATTGCGCAACCAGAAATAGAACGCCAGGTAGCCATGGGGAGGCACCAGGTCCGGGTCGTGATACACCGCACTTGGATCGACCTGGTAACCCCGCGCCGGCTGGATGCCAACGAAGGTCAGGCCAAAGCGCAACCCGGCGATCATCATCCGCCCGCCACGACACATCGGATCACTGTCGGGCTCGCCCCAGCGCTCCAGCACGGCCTGGCGATTGACTTGCGGCAACGCGTTGAACATCAGCAGGTAATCGTCCATGGCCAGGCTTTGCTGGCACGGGCGTTGATCGAGGGTTTCGAGGTCGTTGCTGACACCGCCCAACAATTGCTGGATCAACGCGGTGCCGCTGGCAGGCAGATCGGCTGGCAGCGGATAGCCTTCTTTATGCAGCGCACGCAGGATATTCAAAGCCGCAGCCGGTGTATCGAGCCCGACGCCGTTGCCTATCCGACCATCACGGGTCGGGTAATTTGCCAGAATCAGCGCTATGCGTTTTTCGCCATTGGGCAACCGCGCCAGATCGATCCAGCGCCGCGCCAGTTGCGCGACAAAGTCCATGCGTTCTGGCTGAGCGCGATAGCAGACCACGTCGGACTGACTGCGCTCGCTGCGCCAGGCCAGGTCCTTGAAGCTGATCGGGCGACTGATGATGCGCCCGTCCAGTTCCGGCAGCGCAATGTGCATCGCCAGATCGCGGGGGCCGAGGCCTTGTTCGCTGGCTCGCCAACCCGGTTCATTGTCTTGGGCGCAAATGGCCTGGATCACCGGGATATTGCGGCGAAATGGCCGCAAGTGCGGTGCCTCCGGACTGGATTGGGCGAAACCGGTGGTGTTGAGAATCACCCCCGCCTCGACTTCATCCAGCCAGTCCTCGACCACGGCAAGGCAGCCAGGCTCTTTCAGGCTGGCCAGCGCAATTGGCAACGGGTTAAGCCCCGCCGCCTGCAAGCGCTGACAGAAAACATCAATGAATGCGGTATTCGCCGCTTGCAAATGCGAGCGATAGAACAGCACCGCCGCCACTGGCTGACCGCTCTGCCACTGGGCCCGCCAGTCGCTCAGCGCCGCAGGGCTTTTTTGTGGGTGGTAAATCGCCGTACGCGGCAAGGTGTGCGGCTCGGCCCAGGCGTAGTCGCGATCGAGCCAACGATTGGCCAGGCAACGGAAAAAGTCGAGGGCATTGCCCATGCCACCCTGACGCAGGAATTGCCAAAGCCGGTCGCGATCCCCAGCGCCCACGGTGCTCAGATCACTGAGCTCCGGGTCCGGTCGATCATCGCCCGGCACCAGGATCAGCTGTACACCCCGCTGCGACAACTCCACCAGCCGCTCGACGCCATAGCGCCAATAGGCAATGCCGCCGTGCAGCGAAATCAGGATGACCTTGGCATGGCGCAGGACTTCGTCGACATACAGATCAACTGATGCATGGTTCTGCACCTGCATCGGGTTGGCCAGGCGCACGCTTGGGTAGTCTTCGGGCAACTGCTGCGCCGCTTCGGCAAGCAACGCCAGGCTGGAGTCGCCGCTGCACAGGATAACCAGCTCGGCGGGGGTTTGCCCTAGGTCGGCAATGTTGTCATCCGACACGAATCCGCCGGGCTGGGTCCTGAGCAGGTGCATGGGTTACACGCTGAGCGCGGCGCGCAATTGCGCTTCGAGCGTTGTGGCGTCCAGCGCCTGGCCAATCAACACCAGACGGGTGGTGCGTGCTTCTTCAGCGCTCCACTGGCGGTCGAAATGCTTGTCGAATCGGGTGCCCACGCCCTGGATCAGCAGGCGCATCGGTTTGTTCGGGACCGCGGCGAAACCTTTGACGCGCAGGATGCCGTGCTGCACCACCAGTTGGGTCAGCGCATCCATCAGCAGGCTTTCGTCGGATGCCGGCAGTTCGATGGAGATCGAATCGAAGGCATCGTGGTCGTGATCGTCTTCGCCTTCATGGTGGTGATCGTGATGGCTGTGACGGCTGTCGATGTGTTCTTCGGACCCGGCACCGAGGCCGATCAGCACGTCCAGCGGCAGGCGCCCGCTACTGGCTTCGATGACTTTCACCGCTGGCGGCAGTTCCTCGGCGACTTCCAGGCGTACGCGTGCCAGGTCTTCAGGGCTGATCAGGTCGGCCTTGTTGAGGATCACCAGGTCGGCGCTGGCCAACTGGTCGGCGAACAGCTCGTGCAAAGGCGATTCGTGATCCAGGTTCGGGTCGAGTTTGCGCATGGCGTCGACTTGATCCGGGAACGCGGCGAACGTGCCAGCCGCGACGGCCGGGCTATCGACCACGGTGATCACCGCGTCAACGGTGCAGGCACTGCGAATTTCCGGCCACTGGAAGGCCTGGACCAAAGGTTTTGGCAGGGCCAGGCCGGACGTTTCGATCAGGATGTGGTCTAGGTCGCCACGACGGGCCACCAGTTCGCGCATCACCGGGAAGAACTCTTCCTGTACGGTGCAGCACAGGCAGCCGTTGGCCAGTTCGTAGACACGGCCGTTGGCCTCTTCTTCGGTGCAACCGATAGAGCACTGCTTGAGGATTTCGCCGTCAATGCCCAGCTCGCCGAACTCGTTGACGATCACCGCGATGCGGCGGCCCTGGGCGTTGTCGAGCATGTGCCGCAGTAAGGTGGTTTTGCCCGAGCCGAGGAAGCCGGTGACGATGGTGACGGGGAGTTTGGCCAGTGTTTTCATCGGATGCCCTTTGGCAAGGTGGCGGGCATACGGGACGAGAACCGGCAACGCACACGCGCGCAGGAAGCGTTCGCCACCGGATCACCCCGCCCGGTTGTAGTGAGAATCTGTATCGAGGCAGGTCTCCTGGCTGACGGCTGGCCAGTCGTTGGACTGGCGGTTGCTGCGCCTTCCCGCGCGCGCCATGGCTGGCGCATGCAGTGGCATGGCAGAAACTGAACCGTTCACAGTTGCGGGGGCAGCCGCGGCATTGACCGCGTTCCCTTCTTAGCTTCGACAAACGCCGAAGAACCTCGAAAGCGCAAGGCTACGCATGGTATCGGGGCGGGTCAATGTTCACATGATTCCTGCGGTGCGCCCTTCGCGAGCAAGCCCGCTCCCACACTTGAGGGTCTGCCCTGAAGGAACTCGGTCAAATGTGGGAGCGGGCTTGCTCGCGAAGGGAACGACTCGATGTTCAAGTGAGAACCCTTGCCAATTGACGCCCGCCCCCCGCCCATGCTCTCCTACGCATCTTGTTACGGGTGCCCTTCACAGGGTGAAACGGGAAACCGGTGAATCATGTGCTTTACTTCAGGCCATGTCAGTCCGGTGCTGCCCCCGCAACGGTAAGCGAGTGAAGCGTCAGATCCACTGTGCCAATGCGGCATGGGAAGGTGACGCTGGAAGGTTCAGGCTAACGCCTGCGCCCCTCGTGAGCCCGGAGACCGGCCCGCAACACAAAGTGACCATCACCATCACTTCAATCAACAAACCCGCGGTGGGCGGGCGCTGTTCGGACTTCTGCGCGCTCGGTCGTGCGGAGTTCTGCTTGCGCTCTTATTCCCCGCTGACCGAACAGAGGGAAGCGCCATGTCGATTATCAGCAGCACCGGCCACAGCAATGCCGCCAGCAGCACCACTACCCTGTCCCAACGCCTGACCGCGGCGATTTTTGCGTCAATCCTCGGCGCCAGCCTGGTGTATTTCGCCGGTTTCTCGCACATCGAAGCAGTGCACAACGCCGCACACGATACGCGCCACAGTTCCGCGTTCCCGTGCCATTGAGACCTGTCGACATGATCAAGCGTATTGCGCAAACCGCAGGTTTCACCGGGTTGCTGGCCGCCCTGCTGCTGACCCTGCTGCAAAGCTTGTGGGTTTCACCGCTGATTTTGCAGGCCGAAACCTACGAACAATCAGGACCAGCAGCGGTTGAAGTTCATGAACACGCCGCTGGTGTAGCCGCACATACCCACGATGCCGAAGCCTGGGAACCGGAAGACGGCTGGCAGCGCGTGCTGTCGACCACTGGCGGTAACCTGGTAGTGGCGGTTGGTTTCGCCCTGATGCTCGCTGGTCTCTACACCCTGCGCGCGCCGACCAAAACCTCCCAGGGCCTGCTCTGGGGCTTGGCTGGCTACGCGACATTTGTGCTGGCGCCGACGCTTGGCCTGCCACCTGAGTTGCCGGGCACCGCGGCTGCCGATCTGGCGCAACGCCAACTCTGGTGGATCGGCACCGCCGCCTCCACCGCTGTCGGTATCGCCCTGATCGTGTTCAGCCGTCACTGGCTGATGAAAGTCCTTGGCGTGGCGATCCTTGCGGTGCCTCATGTGATTGGCGCTCCGCAACCGCAAGTGCACTCGATGCTCGCTCCAGAGGCACTGGAAACTCAGTTCAAGATCGCTTCGCAGCTGACCAACATGGCGTTCTGGCTGGCCCTGGGCCTGATCAGTGCCTGGTTGTTCCGCCGCAAAAGCGATGGTCAATACCCCGCATGACAGGCCTCAGCGCAGCGCCGACCCTGGTGGTCGGCCTGGGCTGCCAGCGTGGCTGCCCCGTCAGCACGTTGCGGGCACTGCTTGACCAGGCACTGCAGGCGCACCAGATCGAACTGCATCGGATCAAGGCCCTGGCCAGCATCGACTTGAAGCGCGACGAACCGGCGCTGAACGAACTGGCCGAACAGCTTGGGTTACAGATGATGTATTTCAGCAGTGAACAACTGGCGAGCTATCAACCCCGACTGAGCCATCATTCGGACATCGCCTTTGAACGCACCGGGTGCTATGGCGTAGCGGAAAGTGCCGCCCTGGCACTGGCCGAGCAACTGGCCAACGGCCCGGCTACATTGCTGATCCCACGCCAAAAATATGCCCAGGCTACCCTCGCATTGGCTGGCGCCGCGTAAAATCCCCGATAATCTGCGCATTCGATCATGAGCATTCTTCATCTGAAGCCTTGCCCAGCGTCCCTTTTCAACAGGAATCCTTAATGACGGTCTACTTCATTGGCGCAGGTCCCGGCGATCCCGAACTGATCACCGTCAAAGGCCAGCGGTTGATTCGCACCTGCCCGGTGATCATCTATGCCGGCTCGCTGGTGCCCGCCGCCGTGTTGGAAGGGCACTGCGCCGAACAGGTGGTCAACAGCGCCGAACTGCACCTGGAACAGATCATCGAACTGATCAAGACGGCCCATGCCAATGGCCAGGACGTGGCGCGCGTGCATTCCGGTGACCCGAGCCTGTACGGCGCAATAGGCGAGCAGATACGCCACCTGCGAGAACTCGGCATCCCTTTTGAAATAGTCCCCGGCGTGACCGCCACGGCCGCCTGCGCTGCGCTTCTGGGCGCGGAACTGACCTTGCCGGACGTTTCGCAGAGCGTGATCCTGACACGCTACGCCGACAAGACCGAGATGCCCGCGGGCGAGGAACTGGGCAGCCTGGCGCAACACGGGGCGACCATGGCGATTCATTTGGGGGTCAAACACCTGCAGAAAATCCTGGCCGAACTGCGGCCGCATTACGGCGCAGACTGCCCAATTGCGGTGATTCACCGGGCGACCTGGCCGGATCAGGACTGGGTGGTGGGGACGCTTGAGGACATTGCCGACAAGGTGGAAGCCAAGGGGTTTCGGCGCACGGCGCTGATTCTTGTGGGTCGGGTGCTGGGCAGTGAGCAGTTCAGCGAGTCGTCGCTGTATCGTGCGGGGCATGCGCATCTCTACAGGCCATGATGATCGTTCCCACGCTCTGCGTGGGAATGCAGCCCGGGACGCTCTGCGTCCCCTCTAAAGCCGAACGCGGAGCGTCCGATGAGGCATTCCCACGCAGAGCGTGGGAACGATCGGCGCTCACGATGGGCGCCGTTTTTTCATTTTGCAGCGAACACCTTAGTAGTAGGCGTTTTCTTTCTGCGTGTGGTCGGTCACGTCGCGCACGCCCTTGAGCTCGGGAATACGCTCGAGCAAGGTGCGCTCAATGCCTTCCTTCAAGGTCACGTCAGCCTGGCCGCAGCCTTGGCAACCGCCGCCGAATTGCAGGACGGCAATGCCGTCTTCGACCACGTCGATCAGGCTGACCTGGCCGCCGTGGCTGGCCAACCCAGGATTGATCTCGGTTTGCAGGTAGTAGTTGATGCGCTCGTTGACCGGGCTGTCGGCGTTGACCATCGGCACTTTGGCGTTTGGCGCCTTGATGGTCAACTGGCCGCCCATGCGGTCGGTGGCATAGTCGACAACGGCATCGTCCAGGAACGCTTCGCTGAAATGGTCGATGTAAGCGGTGAAGCTTTTCAGCCCCAGCGCGGTGTCTTCGGGTTTTTCTTCGCCCGGCTTGCAGTAGGCAATGCAGGTTTCGGCGTACTGGGTGCCAGGCTGGGTGATGAAGACGCGGATGCCGATACCCGGGGTGTTCTGCTTGGAGAGCAGATCAGCCAGGTAATCGTGGGCGGCGTCGGTGATGGTAATAGCGGTCATGGAAACTCCTCGCAGGCTTGGGCGCAGTTTACGCCAATCATCGCGCCGGACAAAGTCCTAGTATTTTTGTCGGGAAAGATTCCGACAATCCCCCTGTAGGAGCTGCCGCAGGCTGCGATCTTTTGATTCTGGTTTTCAAGATCAAAAGATCGCAGCC
>NZ_JBYTEO010000063.1:0-37351 GCF_058791355.1 Pseudomonas sp. EB271-G4-1 | reverse complement strand
CCCCCCCCCCCCCCCCCCCCCCCCCCCCCCCCCCCCCCCCCCCCCCCCCCCCCCCCCCCCCCCCCGCTCCCACAGGGGATTCTGTCAGGCCCAGAAGTGGGTTAACAGGCGAAGACCGATGATAAAAGCAAAAACAGGCAAGCCAATGGAGGCGTCGCGCAGTCGATCGCAGATCATCGCGCTGTTCATCGCCCTGATCATCTTCATCATGTTGTTGTTCGCCAACTTCGCGTACCTCAACACCCAGGCCACCTACGACAAACAGTACATCGGTCACGCCGGTGAGCTGCGCGTGTTGTCCCAGCGCATCGCCAAGAATGCTACCGAAGCCGCGGCCGGCAAGGCTGCGGCATTCAAGTTGCTAAGCGATGCGCGCAACGATTTCGCCCGGCGCTGGAGCTATCTGAAGAAAGGCGACCCCGCCACCGGCCTGCCACCGGCACCGCCCAGCGTGCGCCCGGAAATGCGCGCCGTGCAACTGGACTGGGAGCGCCTGCTGAAAAACACCGATGCGATCCTGTCCAGTGAACAGACGGTGCTGTCGCTGCATCAAGTCGCCGCGACCCTGGCCGAAACCGTGCCGCAGTTGCAGGTTGAATACGAAAAGGTGGTGGAAACCCTGCTGCAACGTGGCGCCCCGGCGGCTCAGGTGGCGATGGCGCAGCGTCAATCACTGTTGGCCGAGCGTATTTTAGGGGCGGTCAATACCGTGTTGTCCGGCGACGTAAACTCACAGCAGGCCGCCGATGCGTTCGGCCGTGATGCGGCGCGGTTCGGCCAGGTGCTCAACGGCATGCTCCAGGGCAACGCATCTCTGCGGGTCAGCCAGGTCGAGGACCGTGACGCGCGCGCGCGGCTGATCGAGATATCAGAGCTGTTCGAATTCGTCTCAGGCTCAGTGGACGAAATCCTCGAAACCTCACCGGAGCTGTTCAAGGTTCGTGAGTCGGCCACCAATATTTTCAGCCTTTCGCAAACCCTGCTCGACGAAGCTTCCCATTTGGCCAGCGGCTTTGAAAACCTCGCCGGAGGGCGTGACACCGACACCATCGGCGGTTATGTCCTGGGCCTGGGGGCGCTGATGTCGATCATCCTCATCGGCCTGGTGATGGTGCGCGAAACCAATCGCCAGCTGCGCGAGACCGCTGAAAAAAACGAGCGCAACCAGAACGCGATCATGCGCCTGCTCGACGAAATCGAAGACTTGGCCGACGGCGACCTGACCGTGACCGCCACGGTAACCGAAGACTTCACCGGGACCATCGCCGACTCGATCAACTATTCCGTGGACCAACTGCGCGATCTGGTGGCAACGATCAACCTGACGGCGGGCCAGGTTGCAGCCGCCGTGCAGGAAACCCAGGCTACCGCAATGCACCTGGCGCAGGCCTCGGAACATCAGGCCCAACAGATTTCCGAAGCCTCCACCGCGATCAACGACATGGCTGAGTCCATCGATCAGGTGTCGGCCAACGCCGCGGAATCCTCGGCGGTGGCCGAGCGTTCGGTGGAAATCGCCAACAAGGGCAACGAAGTGGTGCACAACACCATCCATGGCATGGACAATATCCGCGAACAGATTCAGGACACCGCCAAGCGAATCAAGCGCCTTGGCGAGTCCTCCCAGGAAATCGGCGATATCGTCAGCTTGATCGATGACATTGCCGACCAGACCAACATCCTCGCCCTCAACGCAGCGATCCAGGCGTCCATGGCCGGTGATGCCGGGCGTGGTTTCGCAGTGGTCGCCGACGAGGTGCAGCGCCTGGCGGAGCGTTCTTCGGCCGCAACGCGGCAGATAGAGACCCTGGTGCGGGCGATCCAGGCCGACACCAACGAAGCGGTCATTTCCATGGAGCAGACCACCACCGAAGTGGTGCGCGGCGCGCGTCTGGCGCAGGATGCCGGTGTGGCCCTGGAAGAAATCGAAGGGGTGTCCAAGACCCTGGCGGCGCTGATCCAGAGTATTTCCAACGCGGCGCAACAACAAACGTCGTCTGCCGGTCAGATTTCCCTGACGATGAACGTGATCCAGCAGATCACTTCGCAGACCTCGTCCGGCTCTACCGCCACCGCCGAGAGCATCGGCAACCTGGCAAAAATGGCCAGCCAGTTGCGGCGTTCGGTGTCTGGCTTCACCTTGCCGGCCACCCAGGCGCAGGTCGCGGACAAAGCTTGAACCGCCCCCGGGCATGGCTATCTTGATAGAAGTGGGGATTGGAGTGGTTATGGGTGATCGGCACGACTATGTGGCCCTCGAATGGGTCAAAGGCGAAATTGCCGAAACGCTGAAGCAGGCTCATCACGCGATCGAAACCCAGCTTGATGACCCGCAGGCGACGCACGCCCTGAGCGAATGCCTGGCGTGCATCCATCAGGTTCACGGCAGTCTGCAGATGGTCGAATTCTACGGCGCGGCCTTGCTCGCCGAAGAAATGGAGCAACTGGTCACCGCCTTGCAACACAATCGCGTCCATCATCGTGACGAGGCGCTGCACCTAATGCTGCAAGCGCTGGGGCAGTTGCCGATCTATCTGGATCGCGTGCAAGGTGCCCGCCGCGATCTGCCTTTGGTCGTGTTGCCGCTGATCAACGACCTGCGCAGCGCCCGCGGCGAAAGCCTGTTGTCGGAAACCAGCCTGTTCAGCCCGCAGTTGCCAGACCTGCCTGCCCTGGATCAAGCGTCCCTGGCGCGGCTGGAGCCGGCGGACCTGCCGAATGTACTGCGCAAGTTGCGGCAAATGTTGCAGATGGCCCTGGTCGGGTTGCTGCGCGAGCAGGATGACGACACGCACCTGGAGTACCTGGCCAAGGTCTTTACGCGTCTGGAAGGCTTGTGCGATTCAGCGCCCCTGAGCCCACTGTGGCAGGTAGCTTCAGCGCTGGTCGAAGGCATGCGCGCCGGCGTCATTACCAACAGTCCGGCCTTGCGCAGCCTGTTCAAGGAGGCCGACAAAGAGCTCAAGCGTCTGCTCGAACAGGGCATGCAGGGCATCAATCAGCCGCCGCCACCCGAGTTGCTGAAGAGTTTGCTGTTCTACATTGCCAAGGCCGAACATCCCACCGGGCAGATGCTGACCATGAAAGATCGCTACGCACTGGACGATGCATTGCCTGACAGCGCGATGGTCGACGAAGAACGCGCCCGCCTGGCCGGTCCTGATCGTGATGCCATGCGCTCGGTATTGGCGGCATTGTGCGAAGAGCTGGTGCGGGTCAAGGAGCGCCTGGACCTGTTCGTGCGCAGCGACCGGCAACACACTTCGGACCTCGACAGCCTGCTGGCACCCCTGCGGCAAATCGCTGACACCCTGGCGGTGCTGGGTTTCGGCCAACCCCGCAAGGTCATCATCGATCAACTGGCCGTGGTGCTGAGCCTGGCCCAAGGCCAGCGCGTACCCGATGATGCGATCCTCATGGACGTGGCCGGGGCCTTGCTTTACGTCGAAGCGACGCTGGCCGGCATGGTCGGCACCGTAGAGCCTGAAAGCCAGGAAGACAGTCGGCTGCCCACCACCGACCTGACGCAGATCCACCAGATCGTCATCAAGGAAGCGCGCATCTGTCTGCAGCAAGCCAAGGACATGATCGTCGACTACATCGATGCCGATTGGGACCGACAGCACCTGCAGGAGCTGCCGGCCCTGCTGACCCAGGTTCGGGGTGCGCTGGCGATGATCCCGTTGACCCGGGCGGCGGGCCTGATCGAAACCTGCAATCACTACATTCATGAACACCTGCTGCTCGAGCCGGATCAGCCCGGCTGGCAGGCGCTGGACAGCCTGGCCGACGTGATCACCAGCATCGAGTATTACCTTGAGCGCCTCAACGACGACCCCGAAGCACCCGGTGAGGGTCTGCTCGACGTGGCGCAAAGTAGCCTGGCCTCACTCGGGTTTTTCCCCAGCGAACGACAGGTGCCAGTGCTTGCGGATGTCCTGAGCCCCGGCGAAGCGCAGTCCCTGCGGCAACAGCAGGAGCGGGATGCCCCGGCCATCGCCCAGGCCCTGGCTGATGTGCTGGCCAGCCCGGTTTCGGCCCTGAACCCGCCCGCGCTCGACACCCCGGATAGCCTGCTGCCGCCACCTTCAGGCGAAGAGCCGGTGGATGAGGAGTTGCGCGAAGTATTCCTCGAAGAAACGGATGAAGTGCTGGAGATCCTTCGCGAGCATTTGCCACGCTGGTCGGCGGATCCCACCAACCGCTTGGCCCTGAGTGAATTGCGCCGTGCCTTTCATACCCTCAAGGGCAGTGGCCGGATGGTGCGAGCCCTGGTGCTTGGCGAATTGGCCTGGGCGGTGGAAAACCTGCTTAACCGCGTGCTGGAACACAGCGTGGAGCCTGGCGCCAGCGTGCAGCAACTGCTCGACGATGTGCTCGATCTGCTGCCGGAGCTGGTGGCCGAATATGCCGCCGATGCCCAGCGTCAGCGCAATGATGTCGACCAGTTGGCGGCCCGTGCCCACGCCCTGGCCAAGGGCGATACCCTGGCAGCGGACGAGGATACCCAGGACGTCGCGGCCCTCGACCCGCTATTGCTGGAAATCTTCCGCAAGGAAGCCGAAACCCATTTGAGCAACCTCAACCGCTTTCTCGACCAGGCCGCCGAACGCCTGCCGCTGCAGGCCAGCGATGAGCTGCAGCGTGCTTTACACACCCTCAAGGGCAGTGCGTCGATGGCCGGGGTGGTGCCGATTGCCGAGCTGGCGACGACGCTCGACCAACTGGCCCGGGAGTACAAGGCTCACCTGATCGCGCTCGACCTGGACGAAGTCGAAGTGCTGCTGGAGGCCGAAGGTTTGTTCCGTCTTGGCTTGCGCCAGCTCAAGACCGACCCGTTGGCTGAAATCCCCGGCTCCGGGGCCCTGATCGAGCGCGCCAGGGCGCTGCTCGCCGAACGCCTGCAAAGTCACTTGAGCACGCCCAGTGCCGGCCTGAGGATCAAGCGCGACCCGCAGTTGATCAACAACTTCCTGGCCCAGGGCATGGACATCCTGCTCGACGCCGAAAGCCTGTTGCGGCGCTGGCAGCAGCATCCAGGCGAACGCCAGGAACTCAGTGCACTGCTGGACGAATTGACCACCCTCGGCGAAGGCGCGCACCTGGCCGACCTGCATCCGGTGGATGAGCTCTGCGAAGCCTTGCTCGACCTCTACGGTGCTGTGGAAGAGAGCAGCCTGGCGGTTAGCGAGGAATTTTTCCAGGAAGCACAAAGTGCCCACGAAGCGCTGATCAACATGCTTGATGAGCTGGCTGCCGGCCAGGAAGTCAGCCCGCGCCCGGAAAGGATTCGGGCCTTGCACGGCTTGCTCGATCAGAGCCTGGACCCTTCGGCCATGGGCCTGATCCGCAGTGACGGCAGTCGCACCTTGAGCATCCGCGAGCTGGGCGCCGCCACCGCCGAACTCGAGCGCACGTTCCCCCCTGTAGGAGCGAGCACGCTCGCGATGGACGCTAACGATGACGCGCTTTCATTGGATAAACGCGGCGCCTATGAGCCCATCGCGAGCAGGCTCGCTCCTACAGGAGACCGCGCAGCCGAACTGGACGACGACATCGTTTCGATCTTCCTTGAGGAAGCCGAGGATATCCTCGAAAGCGCCAACCATTCCTTGCAACGCTGGGTCAGTGACCCGCATAACCCCGCGCCGCTGTCCTCGTTGCAGCGCGACTTGCACACCCTCAAGGGGGGCGCGCGGATGGCCGAGGTCGAACCGGTCGCAGACCTGGCACAGGAACTGGAAAACCTCTATGAGGGCCTGGCGGACCGCCGTTACAGCCACAGCGAAGTGTTGACGCAATTGCTGCAACTGAGCCATGACCATCTGGCGCAGTTGCTTGAGCAGTTGCAAGACCATCAGGCCCTGGGCGATCCCGGGGAACTGATCGAAGCGATTCGCGCGTTCAGGCAAAGCCACGCAAACAATGCCGATGTAATCGAAGCTGCCGCTGGCGTCGACTCGGCCCACCATGACAGCGAGTTGCTGGACATCTTTCTTGAAGAAGGCTTCGACATCATCGAAAGCTCCGGGGCGGCACTGCTGCGCTGGCAGGCCGAGCCGTCGAACCGGCAGGAAATGGAAACCCTGCTGCGCGACCTGCATACCCTCAAGGGCGGTGCGCGCATGGTGGAAATCGCTCCCATTGGCGATTTGGCCCACGAGCTGGAGTTTCTCTACGAAGGTTTATCCACCGGCATGCTGCAACCCACGTCGGCTTTGTTCGAGCTGCTGCAGCGCAGCCATGACCGGCTGGCGCAGATGCTCGACGCGGCGCGCGCCGGTGAGCCATTGCCGCCGGCCGACCGGCTGATCGATGCCATCCAGAACTTCAGTCACCCGGTGCTGCCTGAAGCCCCGGCGCCACTCACCGTTACGGCAAAAACCGAGACACCACCGCTGCAGTCCGATGCCGGGGCGGATATGGTCAAGGTCTCGGCGGAACTGCTCGACGACCTGGTCAACCTGGCCGCTGAAACCTCGATCTTTCGCGGTCGCATCGAACAGCAGGTCAACGACGCGCAGGTCGCCCTCAACGAGATGGAAACCACCATCGAGCGCATGCGCGACCAGTTGCGCAGGCTCGATACCGAAACCCAGGGCAGGATTCTCAGTCGTCAGCAAGTCGATGCCGAGCGCCTGGGCTACGAAGAGTTCGACCCGCTGGAAATGGATCGCCACTCGCAACTTCAACAACTGTCGCGAGCGCTGTTCGAATCCGCCTCCGACTTGCTTGATCTCAAGGAAACCCTCGACCGCCGCAACCAGGATGCGCAAAACCTGTTGCAACAGCAGGGCCGCATCAACACCGAATTGCAGGAAGGCCTGATGCGCACGCGCATGGTGCCGTTCGAGCGGATGCTGCCGCGCTTGAAGCGCATTGTTCGCCAGGTTGCCAGTGAGTTGGGCAAGGACGTCGAGTTCATCGTCGGCAACGCCGAAGGCGAGATGGATCGCAATGTGCTCGAACGCATGGCGGCGCCACTGGAGCATATGCTGCGCAATGCCGTCGACCACGGCCTGGAATCCGCCACTGTGCGGTTAGCGGCGGGCAAGCCGGCGCAAGGGCGGATCACCCTGGATCTGTTGCGCGAAGGTGGCGACATCATTTTCGATATTCGCGATGACGGTGCCGGCGTGCCACTGGAGGCGGTGCGGCGCAAGGCGATCAAACGCGGCCTGCTCGACCCGAACAGTGTCATCAGCGACCACGACGTGTTGCAATTCATCCTGCAGCCGGGGTTTTCCACCGCCGAGAAAATCACCCAGATCTCCGGGCGTGGGGTCGGCATGGACGTTGTGCACGAAGAGGTGCGGCAACTGGGCGGCACCATGAGTATCGACTCAGTGCCAGGGCAGGGTGTGCATTTTCGCATTCGCCTGCCATTCACTGTGTCGGTCAACCGGGCGCTGATGGTGCAATGCGGGGAGGATCAATACGCCATTCCACTGAACACCATTGATGGGATTGTCCGCGTGTTGCCCAACGAACTTGAAGGGCATTTCCGCCTTGATCCGCCGACCTACGAATACGCCGGTCAGTGCTATGAACTGTGTTACCTGGGCGAGCTGCTGAAAACCAGCCCGCGTCCACGGCTGTTGGGCCAGAGCCTGCCGCTGCCGGTATTGCTGGTGCAATGCAACGAGCGGCATATTGCAGTGCAGGTCGATGCCATGGCCGGCACGCGCGAGATCGTGGTCAAGAGCCTCGGCCCGCAGTTTGCCGCTGTGCAAGGGGTGTCCGGGGCGACGATTCTGGGGGACGGTCGGGTGGTGCTGATCCTGGACCTGCTGGCGCCGGTTCGCGCCATGCAAGCCCGCGCGCCGCAGCGTCCGGTCAGTCACGACGTCGAGGTCGAGCCGCAGCGGCCGTTGCTGGTGATGGTGGTCGACGACTCGGTCACCGTGCGCAAGGTCACCAGCCGTTTGCTTGAACGCCACGGCATGAACGTGCTGACCGCCAAGGACGGTGTCGACGCCATGCTGCTGCTGGAAGAGCACATCCCGGACCTGATGCTGCTGGACATCGAAATGCCGCGAATGGATGGCTTCGAAGTCGCGACCCAGGTGCGCAACGATGAGCGTCTGCGGCACCTGCCGATCATCATGATCACCTCCCGCACGGGCCAGAAACACCGCGACCGGGCCATGGCCATTGGCGTCAACGACTACCTTGGCAAGCCGTACCAGGAATCGGTATTGCTTGAAAGCATTGCCCTGTGGAGCAAGACCCATGCATGAGCGTCGCCACGACCCGCGCGACAGCCAACTCACCGGCCTGCTACTGCCTTTGGCTGACCGCCACCTGATCCTGCCTAACGTCGCGGTGGCTGAACTGATTGGTTACCAACCCGCAGCCATCGACCTGGACTCACCACCTTGGTATCTGGGAAGGGTAGCGTGGCGCGACCGGCAGATACCATTGCTCAGCTTCGAGTCGGCGTGCGGGCAGAAAATCGTCATCGGCGAACGCGCGCGAATTGTCATTCTCAACGCGCTCGGCGGTCGGCCCGAGCTGAAGTTCATCGCGCTACTGGTCCAAGGGATACCGCGCTCGTACAAGCTCGACAGTCAATTGAGCTACGTGGATGTGCCGTTGTGCCCGCTGGAGAAAGCGGCGGTGCAGGTGGCGGATCAAGTGGCCAAGGTGCCGGATTTGTTGGCGCTGGAGGAGTTGTTGGTAGGTGCTGCGCTCGTCTGAAGGGCCCCTTCGCGAGCAGGCTCGCTCCCACAATGGTTTTGCGGCGAATACCAAACCCTGTGGGAGCGAGCCTGCTCGCGAAAGCGGCCTCCAATTCACCAAAAATCTGACGGCTAAACCTTGGCCTGAGCCAACGCCTCATGGTGATCCAACGCCCGCTCCACCAACAAATGCACACCATCGGCCATGCGGCTGAGCGCCAAGGCTACCGAACGGCGCGAACCCTCCACGCCGTCCGCCAGATCGGCCGCAATGGCACTGATGGACAGCAGGTCTTCGGAGGCATTGGCCAGAAGTGCTTCAGTGCCGATGTCAGGAGAGACGGTGAACAGCTGGAATTTTCGGCGCTTGGCCGGTTTTTCGTGAGGGGGCGGGAAGTAATGAGAGAGGGCGCGGTCTGCGGCTTCGCTGAGCTTCTCGGCTTCCAAGGCAGCTTGGAAATCGGGATCGGTTTCCGAGGGATTGGGAGTTACTTTGAACATACTGAATCTCCATTTGACGAGTTTCAGCTGCCCCATTCGGTTCCAAACGAATTAGGGTGGCAGCTGTACGCAGGTTGGAACCCGAGGTAAATGGAGAAAACCCGGTAGACCCGAAGGTCTCCCGCGCACAGCCGCCATAACGGAATGCACACTATGAAGGTGCGCAAGCATACGTTATGAATGGCGCTTTTTCGCCCTTTACACCTCGGGGTTCCAAACCCGGCCGCTGAATTTGCAGCGACGCACAAACGATAAAGATCCGCGCAAAAGCGCACCAGTCAGCGGGTTCCGGCATTTCTGTAGGCAGCGATGTCAGGCGTTGTAGCCTTCCATCCTTTCTGCGGACAAATGTTTAAACACAAAACCCGATCAGTTGGCGAAGATGTCCAATGGTTGAAGATTCCCAAAAAGGGACTGATCGGTCCTTTTTTGGGACTTTTCGACAATTTTATTCCGGCCTTCGACAGCAGTTGTGACCATCGCGGCCCCTTCGCGAGCAGGCTCGCTCCCACAGGGTTGGTGTTCGCCGCAAAACCAATGTGGGAGCGAGCCTGCTCGCGAAGGCGTCAGAATAGTCAACCATTAACCTAAGCGTAACAATCCACCCCTCTGCTTGATTGATACCCCCCACCAACACTCCTACTGTGACCCCACGACAGCGAACCCGTGGAGTGGTCATGACAACAACAATATCCCCCGACTCGCGATGGACGCGGCGGCGCAGTGAGAAGCAGCGACGTCTGGCGCTGGTGCGAGACCTGGCCGACGGTGTGGTGTTGCCCACCGACAAGATCGTGGCGGCGCTGGAGGCGTTGATCCTGCCGGGCGATCGAGTGGTGCTGGAGGGCAATAACCAGAAGCAGGCGGATTTTCTCTCCCGTTCCCTGGCCAAGGCCGATCCGGGCAAGCTGCATGACCTTCACATGATCATGCCCAGCGTCGGTCGTTCCGAGCACCTGGACCTGTTCGAACGCGGCATTGCGCGCAAGCTCGACTTCTCTTTCGCCGGTACCCAGAGCCTGCGCATCAGCCAGTTGCTCGAAGACGGCCTGCTGGAGATTGGCGCGATCCACACCTACATCGAGCTCTATGCGCGGCTGGTGGTCGACCTGATTCCCAACGTGGTGCTCAGTGCTGGCTTCATGGCCGACCGCGCCGGCAACATCTACACCGGGCCGAGCACCGAAGACACCCCAGCGCTGATCGAACCGGCCGCCTTCAGCGACGGCATCGTCATCGTCCAGGTCAACCAGCTGGTCGATGATGTAAGCGACTTGCCGCGGGTCGACATTCCCGCTTCCTGGGTCGACTTCGTGGTGGTGGCGGACAAGCCGTTCTACATCGAGCCGCTGTTCACCCGAGACCCTCGGCACATCAAGCCCGTGCACGTGCTGATGGCGATGATGGCGATTCGCGGGATCTACGAAAAACACAACGTGCAGTCGCTCAACCACGGCATCGGCTTCAACACGGCCGCCATCGAACTGATCCTCCCAACCTACGGCGAATCCCTGGGCCTCAAGGGCAAGATCTGTCGCAACTGGACGCTCAATCCCCACCCAACCCTGATCCCGGCGATTGAAAGTGGCTGGGTCGAAAGCGTGCATTGCTTCGGCACCGAACTGGGCATGGAAAACTACATCGCCGCCCGGCCCGACGTGTTCTTCACCGGGCGCGACGGCTCGCTGCGTTCCAACCGGATGTTCAGCCAATTGGCCGGGCAATACGCGGTGGATCTGTTCATCGGCGCGACCCTGCAAGTCGATGGCGACGGCCATTCTTCGACCGTGACCCGTGGTCGCCTGGCCGGTTTTGGTGGCGCGCCGAACATGGGCCATGACCCGCGCGGTCGCCGCCACGGCACGCCAGCCTGGCTCGACATGCGCCACACCGACACTGCACAACCCATGCTCGAACGCGGCAAAAAACTGGTGGTGCAAATGGTCGAGACCTTTCAGGAAGGCGGAAAGCCGACCTTCGTCGAGACCCTCGACGCCATCGATGTGGCGAAAAAAAGCGGCATGCCACTGGCGCCGATCATGGTCTACGGCGACGACGTCACCCACCTGCTGACCGAAGAAGGCATCGCCTATTTGTACAAGGCCCGCACGCTGCAAGAGCGCCAGGCCATGATCGCCGCCGTCGCTGGCGTGACCGCCATCGGCCTGCGGCATAACCCCAAGGACACCGCGCGCATGCGCCGCGAAGGCTTGATCGCCTTGCCCGAAGACCTCGGCATCCGCCGTACCGACGCCACCCGCGAATTGCTCGCCGCCAAAAGCGTAGCGGACCTGGTGGAGTGGTCCGGTGGCCTTTACAACCCACCCGCCAAGTTCAGGAGCTGGTAATGCACGCACTCAACCTGCAACCGAAAACCCTGAGCCTGGCCGAACGCCTGGCGGACCTGGCGGTGGATGCGCTGATCGACGAGGCTGACCTGTCGCCAAAACCGGCGTTGGTCGACCGCCGCGGCAATGGCGCCCACACCGATTTGCACCTGGGGCTGATGCACGCCTCGGCGCTGGCCCTGTGGCCGGCGTTCAAGGAAATGGCGCAAGCCGCTATCGAGATGGGCGAGGTTGGATTGCCGCTGCGCGAGGCGATTGGCCTGATCGGACGTGAAGGCGAACAAGCGATGCTCGCCACCACCAACGGCGTGAATACCCATCGCGGGGCCATCTGGGCGCTGGGCCTGCTGGTCGCCGCTGTTGCGCTGGAGCCGCATTCCACCGCCGCTGGCGCCATCGCCTTGCGAGCGGCACGCCTGGCCTTGCTCGACGACCGTTATGCGCCGCGTCCACTGAGCCACGGTGCGCAAGTCGCCCAACGCTACGGTGTGCGCGGTGCCCGCGAGGAAGCGCAACTCGGTTTTCCGGCAGTGATTCAACGCGCACTGCCGCAACTCAAGCGCAGCCGCGCTGTCGGCCATGGCGAACAGAACGCTCGGCTCGATGCGTTGCTGGCGATCATGACGAATCTGGCTGACACCTGCGTGCTGTACCGCGCCGGTGAGGAAGGCCTGAGCACCATGCAACTCGGTGCCCAGGCCGTGCTCGACGCCGGTGGCAGCGCCAGCCTCGCCGGGCGTCGTCGGCTGCATGAGCTGGACCAACAGTTGATCGCATTGAATGCCTCGCCCGGTGGTGCTGCGGATTTGCTCGCATCCTGCCTGTTCATCGACCGCATCGAGGCCGGCGACCGCATTACCCAGGGAGCGTTTTAATGGAAACCTTATCTTTTGAATTCCCCGCCGGGCAGCCGCCACGCGGTCGCACGCTGGTGGGTTGTGTCGGCTCGGGCGATCTGGAAGTGCTGATCGAACCGGGTCAACCCGGCAAGCTGAGCATCACCGTGCAGACCTCGGTCAACGGCAGCGAGCAACGCTGGCAGCACCTGTTCGCACGGATGTTCGACGGCCAGGTCCCGCCGGCCATGGACATCGACATCCACGATTTCGGCGCCACCCCCGGGGTAGTCCGCCTGCGCCTGGAACAGGGCTTCGAGGAGATCGGCCATGACTGACAGCGCAGCGCTTCTCAACAAGCACAGCTTCGTTGAACTCGGTGCCCGGCAACGGGCGAAAGCCTTGCTTGATACCGGCACCTTTCGCGAATTGCTCGATCCGTTTCAACGCATCATGTCGCCGTGGCTGGCGCGCCAGGGCGTGGTGCCGCAAGCCGATGACGGCGTGGTGATCGCCAAGGGCAGCCTCGACGGATTGCCAGTAGTGATCGCGGCTATCGAAGGGGCATTCCAGGGCGGCAGTCTCGGTGAAGTCGGAGGGGCGAAAATTGCCGGTGCACTGGAACTGGCTGCCGAGGATAACCGCAAGGGCATCCCGACCCGAGCCGTGCTGCTACTGGAAACCGGAGGTGTGCGCCTGCAGGAAGCCAACCTCGGCTTGGCGGCCATTGCCGATATCCATGCGGCGATCGTCGATTTGCGCCAGTACCAACCGGTGATCGGTGTGGTAGCGGGCAGCGTCGGTTGTTTTGGCGGCATGTCGATTGCCGCCGGTTTGTGCAGCTACCTGCTGGTGACTCAGGAGGCTCGCCTGGGCCTGAACGGTCCCCAGGTGATCGAACAGGAGGCGGGGCTCGAGGAATACGACTCGCGCGATCGCCCCTTTATCTGGAGCCTGACCGGCGGCGAGCAACGTTTCGCCACGGGTCTGGTGGATCGCTACGTGGAAGACGACGTGGCGCGGATTCGTCGGCAGGTCGGCGAATTGCTCAAGCAGGGTTTGCCTGCGCAGCAACGCAGTACTCAGGCCGACCTGTTTCTGCAACGGCTGGCGCGTCTGGACGCCGAGCCGCAAATCGAGCCGGCCACGGTTCGCGACCTGTATCAAGGAGAGCGCTCATGAGTTCGTATTCCCTGAGGGGCTTGAACTGGTTCAACGCCTTGAGCGGCGATGCCAGGCCGGTCACTGGTTTGCCGGCCTCGCTGAAAGTGGCGGATGGATTTGTGGGTGAACAGCCCGCGCGCTTCATCGCCGTGGTGGCCGATCCAGACAACCGGTTCGTGCGTGCCCGCCATGGTGAAGTCGGGCTGCTCGAAGGCTGGGGCCTGGCCAAGGCGGTGAATGACGTCATCGTTGCCGATCAGGACAAGCTGCAAAAACGCGCCTTGATCGCCATCGTCGATGTGCCGAGCCAGGCCTACGGGCGCCGCGAAGAAGCCCTCGGTATTCATCAAGCCTTGGCCGGTGCCGCCGACAGTTATGCCCGCGCCCGGCTGGCCGGTCATGCCGTGATTGGCTTGCTGGTGGGCAAGGCGATGTCCGGGGCGTTTCTGGCTCACGGTTATCAGGCCAACCGCTTGATTGCCCTGCGCGATCCAGGGGTGATGGTGCATGCCATGGGCAAGGCTTCGGCGGCGCGGGTGACCTTGCGCAGTGTCGAAGAGCTGGAAACCCTGGCCGCCAGCGTGCCACCGATGGCCTATGACATCGACAGCTATGCCAGCCTCGGACTGCTCTGGGAAACCTTGTCGGTGCAGCAGATCGAACAGCCCACCTCGGCGGATCTGGCGCGGGTGATCGAGTGCCTGACGCAGGCGATTGCCGATGTCGCGCACAAGGGCACTGATTTGAGCGCTCGCCTCGGGGCGGCCAATCGGGCGGCCTCGAGCAAGGTCCGCCAGTTACTGAGAGAACAATGGTGAGCCGGTTTCTGGCCCACGACCTGCTCTGGGGCATGACTCCTCGGCAGCTGCCTGAGGATGCGCCTGCCTGGGCGGTCGAGTCGATCGGCGCCGGTCAGCCCGTGGTGGTGCGCCGTGCGGTGTCGACGGCGGATCGGATTGCGGTCGGCGTGCGTGGACGTTTACGTGAACAGCGCTATGGGACGTCGATGGCAATTGCCGCGGTAACCCGTTGTGTCAGCCCGGAAGCGCTTTGCCACGTCGAGAGCCACCGTGACTTGCCGGCGTTTGAGGCCTTGGCTCAATTGCGCCCTGTACTCGATGCCTGCGGTTGGGCCTGGGGTGTCAGCGGCAGTGCCGGCTTCGAGTTGGCCAGTGGCGTCGCAGCCTTGCAGGAGGCCAGCGATCTGGATTTGATCCTGCGCACACCACGACCCCTGGCGCGTGTTCAGGCTCGAGAGTTGCTGGCGTTACTCGATACGGCGCCGTGTGTGGTGGACATGCAATTGCAGACCACGTTCGGCGCTGTCGCCTTGCGTGAGTGGGCGGGTTCTTCCTCTCGGGTTTTGCTCAAGAACGCAACAGGGGCCTGCCTGGTCGTCGACCCGTGGAACGCGCAGGAGCAGGCAGCGTGAGCAGTTTGCTGGTGTTCCCGGGGCAGGGTGCGCAGCGGCCGGGCATGCTCCAGGGTTTGCCTGGGGACACGCTGATCGAGGCCAGCGACCTGTTGGGCGAAGACGTTCGGCGGCTCGATTCTGCACAGGCGTTGCAATCGACAAGGGCGGTGCAGCTCTGCCTGCTGATCGCCGGTGTGGCGGCTGCGCGGCAGTTGGCATTGCCGGCGGATTACGTCGCCGGGCTGTCCATTGGTGCCTACCCGGCCGCGGTGGTCGCCGGTGCCCTGGATTTCAGCGATGCGTTGCATCTGGTCAGCCTGCGCGGCGAGTTGATGCAGCAGGCTTATCCACATGGCTACGGGATGACCGCGATCATCGGCCTGGAACTGGCGGTGGTGGAGGGCTTGCTGGCCCGGGTTCACAGCGTCGATACACCGGTTTACCTGGCCAATATCAACGCCGATAACCAGGTGGTGATTGCCGGCAGCGACGCTGGGATGAAAGCGCTGGCCGAGCTGGCAAGGGCGCGTGGGGCGGGGATGGTCAAGCGTCTGGCGGTGAGTGTGCCGTCGCACTGCCCGCTGCTGGACGTACCGGCGCAAACCCTGGCCGAAGCGTTCGCCAGGGTGAAGCTGCAAACGCCGAAGATCGGCTACCTGAGCGGCAGTCGCGCCCGCCCGGTGATCAAGGTTGACGCCTTGCGCGACGACCTGGCCTTCAACATGTGCCGCGTGGTGGATTGGCGCGGCACGGTGCAAAGCGCGTATGAGCGCGGCGTACGTCTACAGATCGAACTGCCGCCCGGTGCAGTGCTGACCGGGCTGGCGCGCCGGGTCTTCGAACAGGGCACCGTGATTGCGTTCGACGGTGCAAGGCTCGATACCCTGCAGGCGCTGTTGCGTGAGGAGGGATGTCGCCACCCCTAGAGCAACCCTGAGGCTTCGAACAACAAGAACAACATTCGACGATGCACTTTGAGGACGACAACAATGATTATTTACGGTGTGGCGCTGCTCGCGATCTGTACGCTGGCAGGGGTGATCATGGGTGACATGCTGGGCGTCCTGCTGGGCGTAAAATCCAACGTCGGCGGGGTCGGGATCGCCATGATCCTGTTGATCTGCGCGCGGCTGTGGATGCAAAAACGCGGTGGCATGACCAGGGATTGCGAAATGGGCGTGGGCTTCTGGGGTGCCATGTACATCCCCGTGGTGGTGGCGATGGCCGCGCAACAGAACGTGGTCACGGCCTTGCATGGCGGTCCGGTGGCGGTGCTGGCGGCGATCGGTTCGGTGGTGGTCTGCGGCTGCACCATTGCCTTGATCAGCCGGACCCATAAAGGTGAACCCTTGCCCGATGAGCCCACGGAAATTACCCCCGTCGGCACACCAGTAGGAGGTCGCTGATATGTGGGATCTCATCGAGAAAGGCCTGGAACACAACGGCCTGGTCACCGCATTCGCCTTCGTCGGCGTGATCATGTGGGTGTCGGTCATCCTCTCCAAACGCCTGACCTACGGACGCATTCACGGCTCAGCGATTGCCATCGTCATCGGCCTGGTGCTGGCCTGGGTCGGCGGCACCATGACCGGCGGGCAAAAAGGCCTGGCGGACCTGACGCTGTTCTCCGGCATCGGCCTGATGGGCGGCGCAATGCTGCGCGACTTCGCCATTGTCGCCACGGCCTTCGAAGTGCAGGCCACCGAAGCGAAAAAAGCCGGGCTGATCGGCGTGATCGCGCTGCTGTTGGGTACGGTGCTGCCGTTCATTGTTGGCGCATGCATGGCCTGGGTATTCGGTTATCGCGATGCGGTGAGCATGACCACGATTGGCGCGGGCGCGGTGACCTACATCGTCGGGCCGGTGACCGGTGCGGCAATTGGCGCGACCTCGGATGTGATGGCGCTGTCGATTGCCACCGGGTTGATCAAGGCGATCCTGGTGATGGTCGGCACGCCGATGGCAGCGCGCTGGATGGGCCTGGATAACCCGCGTTCGGCGATGGTGTTCGGTGGCCTGGCCGGTACGGTAAGCGGTGTGACGGCGGGGCTGGCGGCGACGGATCGACGGCTGGTGCCTTATGGGGCGTTGACGGCGACCTTTCACACCGGGCTTGGGTGCTTGTTGGGGCCTTCGTTGCTGTACTTCATTGTTCGCGGGATTGTTGGCTAACTGATCGTTCCCACGCTCTGCGTGGGAATGCCTCAAGGGACGCTCCGCGTTCCAGCTCTCGAATGGGACGCGGAGCGTCCCGGGCTGCATTCCCACGCAGAGCGTGGGAACGATCACTGGTTGGCGTGGCGATTGGCGTACATCCGGCATTCCGCCAGCAACGCCAGCAGATTCGGATCACGCTCCTTGGCCTTCAAGAACACCACGCCAATGTGCTGCTGCAACCGGTACTTCTCCTGCAGCGCAATCAGCTTCACGCGATTCTCGTACACCGCCGCAATCCGGCCCGGCAGCAACGCATAACCGACCCCCGAACTGACCATGCTCAGCAGGGTGAAGATGTCGTTGACCTGCATCGCCACCTTCGGCTCGAACCCCGCCTGCTCGAAAACCCGTTTACCGTCCTGATGCGTGGCGAAGCCCTGGGTCAGGGTGATGAAGGTTTCATCGCGGACCTCGGCCAGGTCGACGTCGCTTCTGTGTGCAAACTTCGAATCCGCCGGGGTGGCCAGGAAGATATCGTCGGAGAATAACGGCAAGTGCTCCAGATCCGGATCGTTGATGCTGTCGTCCAGGGACACCAGGATCGCATCGACCTCCATGTTCTTGAGCTTGTACAACAGGTCGAAATTGGAGCCGAGGATCAGGTCGATATTGAGCTCGGTGCGGCGGATCTTCAGGCCCATGATCAATTGCGGCACGGTCTTCACCGTCAGCGAATACAGCGAGCCCAATTTGAAACGCTCGGCGGAAAATCCGGCGGCTTCGCGAGTCAGGCGCACAGTTTCTACGACATCCTGGATTAGCTTGTGCGCCCGTTCTTCCAGGACGTAGGCGCTTTCCAGTGGTGTCAGGTTGCGCCCCTCGTGCTTGAACAGCGGGCAGCGCAGGGCGCTTTCCAGGGAGTGGATGGCCCGATGTACGCTAACGTTACTGGTCTGCAATTCGGCAGCGGCGCGGGCCAGGTTGCCAGTGCGCATGAAGGCCAGGAACACCTCGAGTTTTTTCAGGGTCAACTCTTCATCGATCAACATGGGGTGGACTCTTATTGGAATAACCTGATTGTGCACGTATGTGGGTGTATGTAGGAGCGCACCCTATTGAGCTTTATCGATTTTCGAGGTGGGTAAACGATGTATCACGGGGAAAGATTGAACGCCTGGACGCATCTGGTCGGAGCAGTGGCAGCCTTTGTCGGCGGTGTGTGGCTGATTGTGCTCGCCAGCCTCGACGGAAGTCCGTGGAAAATTGTCAGCATGGCGATCTACGCCTTTACCTTGCTGGTGCTCTACAGCGCATCGACCGTCTACCACAGCGTGCGCGGACGCAAGAAAGCGATCATGAAAAAGGTCGATCATTTTTCGATCTACCTGTTGATCGCCGGCAGCTACACGCCATTCTGCCTGGTGACCCTGCGCGGGCCGTGGGGCTGGACGTTGTTCGGGATCGTCTGGGGGCTGGCGCTGATCGGCATCCTGCAAGAGATCAAGCCGAGATCGGAAGCGCGGATCCTGTCGATCGTGATCTACGCGGTCATGGGCTGGATCGTGCTGGTGGCGGTCAAACCCTTGCTGGCGGCGCTCGGCAGCGCCGGATTTGCGTGGCTGGCGTCGGGCGGGATTTTTTATACCGTGGGGATTATCTTCTTTGCCCTCGACCATCGCCTGCGCCATGCCCACGGGGTCTGGCATCTGTTCGTGATTGCCGGGAGTTTGCTGCACTTCGTGGCGATATTTTTTTACGTCTTGTAGGCGAAGCGGCCTTGCAGGTTTCAGGCTCAGCAGAGGCGATCTAATTGCTCCTGGGCTTGGCGGCCGAACACCTGCAACAGGTCGTTCAACGTGTGGGGTGGGGGTTCGGCGGCGCGGGTGACTGCGTACAGGGTGATGGGCAGCGGCGGCGCCAGAGGGCGAATCGTTGTGGTGTCGGGAGACGCACCAAGGGCGGTGAACGGATCGATCACCGCTACACCCGCGCCAGATTCCACCATCGCCCGTGCCAGAGAGTAGGTCTGCACGGCGATGCGTACGCGAGGAGGTGGTTCGACGGCTTCCAGATAGCTGTCGAGCCGTGCGGCCAGCGGATCGGCACTGGATAAACCAATCAGGGGCGCATTCGCCAGCGCCATGAGCGGTAACGGCCTGCCTGCCTCTTGCGGCGGCCAGTAACCAATCGGCGCCAGCGCCACCAGCACGCCGCACGCCAGGGCTTGGGCCTTGAGCCCCGGGTGATCCGGGCGTTGCAGGGTCAGGGCGACATCCACTTCGCGCATCAACAGGTTCTGCACCAGTTCGCGACTGTGGGCGCTGGACAACTCGCAGACGATGTCCGGGTAGCGTCCGGTCCATTCGTGAATGGCCGGCGGCAGCAATGACAGGGCCAGTGCCGGGGTCGCGCCGATGCGCAGGCTGTGCCCCGGCTCGCGACGCAGACTCTGGGCCAGGCGTCGTACGCCTTGCAGGCTTTCACTGACCTTGTCCACTTCGCGCTCCAGCTCCAGCGCTTCCGGCGTCGCCTGCAACTTGCCGCGCACCCGCAGGAACAACGGGAAGCCCAATTGCTGCTCGGCGTGCTGCAACACCTTACTCACCGCCGGCTGCGAGACGTGCAGCAACTGTGCGGCCGCGCTGATCGAGCCGGTCTGGCGGATGGCCTGGAAAATTTCGATATGGCGAAGACGCATGACAAGTCCATAACCTTTGTTTATGGGTTTGACATATTTATGCATTGTTCAACGTCTGTCACCTGGCTCTAACCTCGGCCTTGTCTTCACAACGGTTTTAAGGACGGACATGGCTCAGCGAGTGTGCATCATCGGCGGTGGCGTGATTGGCCTGGCTACGGCCTATGCGCTGGTGCGCGACGGCTTTGAGGTCACGGTGGTCGAGGCTCGGGACTCATTGGGCAGCGAAACCAGTTTCGCCAATGGCGGCCAGTTGTCCTATCGCTATGTCGCACCCCTGGCCGACGCCGGTGTGCCATTACAGGCCATCGGCTGGATGTTACGCGGCGATTCACCGCTGAAGCTGCGTCCGCGCTTCGACCTGACGCAATGGCGCTGGATGGCATCGTTCCTCGGCGCCTGCCGCCACTCGGTCAACCGCGCGAACGCCGCCCACTTGCTGCGCCTGGCGCTCTTGAGCCAGGAAACCTTGAAGTCCTGGCGCGAGGATGATGGATTGGCGGGTTTCCAGTGGCGGCGCAATGGCAAGCTGGTGACGTTCCGCCAGAACAGCAGCTTCGAACATGCGCGCCAGGGTCTGGCCGACCCGCAACAACAGCAGGTGTTGTCGGCGGCCGAATGCGCGCAGCTGGAGCCGGCGCTGATCGATGCCCCCTTCGTCGGGGCGATCTACACCCCGGACGAAGAGGTCGGCGATTGCCACGGTTTCTGCCAGCAACTGGCCGCCCGGCTGCAAGCGTCCGGTCGTTGCGAGTTTCGTCTCGGGCAAGCAGTGACCGGGATTCGCCATGGCCACGGCAGCGTCAACGCCATCGAGTTGGGCGAACACCTGCTGCCGGTTGAGCAACTGGTGATCGCTGCCGGCCACCGCAGTCCGCTGTTGGCGCTGCCCGGGCTGCAACTGCCGCTGTACCCGCTAAAGGGCTACAGCTTGACCGTGCCCATCGGCGTCGGTCACCGGGTGCCCGACGTGAGCATCACCGACTACGACCGCAAGATCGTCTACGCCCGCATCGGCGAGCAATTGCGTGTGGCGGCGATGGTCGACATCGTCGGCTTCGACCCTGCGCTGGACCCCAAGCGCCTGGCACTGATCAAGCGTCAGGCCCAGGACACCTTTCCAAATGCCGGCGCTTATGACCAAGCCGTCGAGTGGGCCGGCATGCGCCCGGCCACCCCCAGCGGCGTACCGTTGCTGGGCGCGACGGCCTATCGCAACCTGTGGCTCAACCTCGGCCACGGTGCGTTGGGGTTCACCCTGGCGTGCGGCAGCGGGCGATTGCTCAGCGAGTTGATCGCCGAGCGTCCACCTTCCATCGACCTGCAGGGGT
Organism: Pseudomonas sp. EB271-G4-1; assembly: GCF_058791355.1. NCBI lineage: Bacteria > Pseudomonadati > Pseudomonadota > Gammaproteobacteria > Pseudomonadales > Pseudomonadaceae > Pseudomonas > Pseudomonas sp. EB271-G4-1. Next base: position 16,221 of record NZ_JBYTEO010000063.1, on the reverse strand, counting down.
TCAATCACCGGGCCGCCTGAATAGCCATTTCTGAAGAGGACACTGCAATGAGCATTACCCGACTGCACAGCAACCCGCGCCTGTCAGGCGCCGTGACTTTTGGCGATCTGGTGTTTCTTTCCGGGCAGGTACCGGGCGATGCCCTGGATGCCAGCGGACAGACCCGGGAAGTACTGAGGAAAATCGACGCCTTGCTGGCCGAGGCTGGCAGCGACAAGGATCATCTGCTCAGCGCGACCATTTACCTGAAGAACATCACCGAGGATTTCGCCGCGATGAACGAGGTCTGGTCGGCCTGGTTATCGCCCGGGCAGGCCCCGAGCCGCACCACCGTGCAGGCCGAACTGGCCCGCCCGCAGGTGCTTGTGGAAATCACCGTCATCGCTGCACGCGCCTGATAAACCAACACCCACAACGGAGAATAACAATGCAAAAAATCACGTTGCTCGCTTGCAGCCTCGGCCTGTTGCTAGGCAGTCAGGTACAGGCCAATGAAACGCCGCTGACCGGCACCCTGGGCAAGATCGCCAGCACCAACAGCATTACCCTGGGTTATCGCGATGCGTCGGTGCCGTTTTCCTACGTGGGTGATCACAGCGGCAAGCCGATGGGTTACTCGGTGGATCTGGCGAGCAAGATCGTCGAGCGCATCCAGCAGCAACTGGCGCGGCCTGACCTGAAGGTGAAGTACAACCTGGTAACCTCTCAGACCCGCATTCCATTGGTACAGAATGGCACCGTGGACCTGGAATGCGGTTCCACCGGCGTCACTGCCGAACGGCAGAAACAGGTGGCGTTCTCCTATGGCTTCATCTACGTCAAAGGCCAGTTGCTCACCGCCAAGGACAGCGGCATAAAAGGTTTTGCCGACCTGCGCGGAAAGAACGTGGTGACTACCGCCGGCACCACCAACGAGCGCTTCCTCAAAAGCTACAACGTCGATCACAAGATCGACATGTTCGTGATCAGCGCCAAGGACCACGGGGAAGCCTTCCAGATGCTGCAATCGGGCCGGGCCGCGGCGTTCTACATGGACGACGCGCTGCTCTACGGCGAGCGTGCCAAGGCCAATGACCCGCACAAGTGGGTGGTGGTCGGGGAGGAGCAATCGCGGGAGATCTACAGCTGCATGGTACGCAAGGACGACCCGCAGTTCCTCGCCCTGGTCAACGGCGTGTTGGCGGATCTGTACAGCTCGGGCGAGATCAATGGCATCTACCAGCGCTGGTTCGAGCAGCCGATCCCGCCGAAGGGTTTGAACCTTGAGTTCCCGATGACCAGCGAACTCAAGGCGATCATTGCCAAGCCGGTGAGTGATCCGGTGCAATAAAGTCAAAAGATCGCAGCCTTCGGCAGCTCCTACACGGGATTGCGCTCCAGCCTGTAGGAGCTGCCGCAGGCTGCGATCTTTTTAGAAATCACCCCAGAGCTGCTGGGCAACCGCCAGTGCAACCACCGGCGCGGTCTCGGTGCGCAACACTCGCGGGCCGAGGCGGGCGGCGCGGAAGCCGCTGGCCTTGGCCAGATCGACTTCGGCATCGGACAAACCACCTTCCGGGCCGATCAGAAAGGCCAGGCTTGAAGGCTTGGCATGGCTGACCAATGGCTCGGCCACCGGGTGCAGCACCAGCTTCAGTTCAGCCTCAGTCTGCTTCAACCAGTCGGCCAACAGCACCGGCGGATGAATCACCGGCACCCGTGAGCGCCCGCATTGTTCGCAGGCGCTGATCGCTACCTGGCGCCAGTGCAGCAGGCGTTTGTCGGCGCGTTCGTCCTTGAGTCGCACTTCGCAGCGTTCGCTGAAAATCGGCGTGATTTGCGTGACACCCAATTCAGTCGCTTTCTGGATCGCCCAGTCCATGCGCTCGCCACGGGACAAGCCCTGGCCGAGGTGGATCTGCAACGGCGATTCCACCTGGCCGGCAAACTCCTCATGGATCTGGACTACCACGCGTTTTTTGCCGACTTCAACGAGCGTGCCGCGAAATTCATGGCCGGAACCGTCGAACAGTTGTAACGCATCACCCTCGGCCATGCGCAGCACGCGCCCGATGTAATGGGCCTGGGCTTCGGGCAATTCGTGCTCGCCGGTGCTCAGGGGGGCGTCGATGAAGAAGCGGGACAGTCTCATGCTAAATCTCTGTAGTTGGATCGTTCCCACGCAGAGCGTGGGAACGAGCAGGCGAACGCTAGCCCGGATCGCGGAAACCGGGGTGGAAGTCCTTCGGCACCGCCACGCTGACGCTTTCGCGGGTGGCAATGTCGATGCCCTCACTGGCGACCTCGGCGAGGAAGTCGATTTGCTCCGGGGTAATCACATACGGCGGCAGGAAATACACCACGCTGCCCAATGGCCGCAGCAAGGCACCTCGCTCCAGTGCATGCTGGAACACATTCAGGCCGCGACGCTCCTGCCATGGGTAGGCCTCTTTGCTGGCCTTGTCCTTGACCATCTCGATGGCCAGCACCATGCCGGTCTGGCGCACTTCGCTGACGTTAGGGTGGTCGACCAGATGTGCAGTGGAGGAGGCCATGCGCTGCGCCAGCGCCTTGTTGTTCTCGATGACCTTGTCTTCTTCGAAGATATCCAGCGTCGCCAGGGCCGCCGCGCATGCCAAAGGGTTGCCCGTATAGCTGTGGGAATGCAGGAAGGCGCGCAGGGTCGGGTAATCGTCGTAGAAGGCGCTGTAGACGTCATCGGTGGTCAGGCACGCCGCCAGCGGCAGGTAGCCGCCGGTCAGGGCCTTGGACAGGCAGAGGAAGTCCGGCCGGATACCCGCCTGTTCACAGGCGAACATCGTCCCGGTGCGGCCGAAGCCCACGGCGATTTCGTCGTGGATCAGGTGCACGCCATAGCGGTCGCAGGCTTCACGCAGCAGCTTGAGGTACACCGGATGGTACATGCGCATGCCGCCGGCGCCCTGGATCAGCGGCTCGACGATCACCGCGGCAACGGTGTCATGGTTCTCGGCCAGGGTTTGCTCCATGGCGGCGAACATGTTGCGCGAGTGCTCTTCCCAGCTCATGCCCTCGGGGCGCAGATAGCAATCGGGGCTCGGCACCTTGATGGTGTCGAGCAGGAGCGCCTTGTAGGTTTCGGTGAACAGCGGCACGTCGCCCACCGACATCGCCGCCATCGTTTCGCCGTGGTAGCTGTTGGTCAGGGTAACAAAGCGCTTCTTGTTCGGCAGGCCGCGGTTGAGCCAATAGTGAAAACTCATTTTCAGCGCAACTTCGATGCAGGACGAACCATTATCGGCGTAGAAGCATCGAGTCAGGCCCTCCGGCGTCATCTTCACCAGGCGCTCGGACAACTCGATCACCGGCTGATGGCTGAACCCGGCGAGAATCACGTGTTCCAGTTGATCGACCTGGTCCTTGATGCGCTGGTTGATACGCGGGTTGGCATGGCCAAACACGTTCACCCACCAGGAGCTCACCGCGTCGAGGTAGCGCTTGCCTTCGAAATCCTCCAGCCACACGCCTTCACCGCGCTTGATCGGGATCAGCGGCAGTTGTTCGTGATCTTTCATCTGGGTGCAGGGATGCCACAACACCGCGAGATCGCGTTGCATCCACTGATTATTCAGGCCCATGTTCAGTCTCCTCGAGGCGGTCCGTGTCGTGCGCGGACATACAATCGCGCAAGCCTATGCAATGCGTGCCTCGGGAACAACCCATTGTGTTGTTTGAGCTACTTTGTATAGGACGGTAGACGTTGCTGGCAGGCGTCTGGCGGCTGACGTATCCTTCGCGGTTCTGGAGCCGCCTGGCTCGCAAAAACCGCTATTTTTCCTGTATTTCCGGAGTTCGCTGAATGTCTGTCGGTTGGCTGCGCGCCTGTGCGCTGGTGATGTTGGGGCTGTTCAGCGTGTCTGCGCTGGCCAAGGATAAAACCGCGATCGTGATCGGCGGCGGGGTCTCGGGCCTCACGGCTGCTTACGAACTGCAGAAAAAAGGCTGGCAGGTCACGCTGCTGGAAGCCAAGCCGAGCCTGGGCGGCCGCTCCGGCATGGCGACCAGTGAGTGGATCGGCAACGACAAGACCCAGCCGGTCTTGAACAAGTACATCTCGACGTTCAAGCTGAGCACCACGCCAGCACCTGAATTCGTGCGCACCCCGGGCTACCTGATCGACGGTGTGTATTACACCGCGGCCGACTTGGCCACCAAGGATCCAACTACTGCCGAAGCGCTCAAGCGCTACGAAAAGACGGTGGACGACCTGGCGCGCTCGATCGAAGACCCGCAAAACCCGTCAGCCAACAACACGCTGCACGCCCTGGACCAGATCAACGTGTCCAACTGGCTCGATCGCCTGAGCCTGCCGGCCACTGCCCGTCAGTTGGTGAACCAGCAGATTCGTACCCGTTATGACGAACCTTCGCGTATCTCGCTGCTGTACTTCGCACAGCAGAGTCGCGTTTATCGTGGCGTTTCCGACCGTGACCTGCGCGCGTCGCGCCTGGTCGGTGGCAGCCCGGTGTTGGCCCAGGCCTTCGTCAAAGAACTGAAAACCATCAAGACCAGCTCCCCGGTCTCGGCCATTACCCAGGACAAGGACGGCGTCACCGTCAAGGTCGGCAGCGTTGGCTACCAGGCTGACTACGTTGTGGTGGCCGTGCCTTTGCGTGCCCTGAACAAGATCCAGATGACCCCGGCACTGGACGCCCAGCACCAGGCCGCGATCAAGGGCACCAACTACGGTTGGCGCGACCAGATCATGTTGAAGTTCAAGACGCCAGTGTGGGAAAGCAAGGCGCGCATGTCCGGTGAGATCTACAGCAACACCGGCCTGGGCATGTTGTGGGTCGAGCCGGCGCTGAAGGGCGGCGCCAACGTGGTGATCAACCTGTCCGGCGACAACTCGCGGGTCATGCAGGCGTTCGGCGACAAGCAGATGGTCGATCAGGTACTGATCCGCCTGCACGCGTTTTACCCACAGGCACGCGGTTCGTTTACCGGTTATGAAATCCGTCGCTACAGCACCGACCCTTCGATGGGCGGCGCTTACCTGGCCTTCGGCCCGGGTCAGATCAGCAAGTTCTGGCGTCTGTGGGAGCGTCCGGTTCAGCGTGTAGCCTTTGCTGGCGAACACACTGACACCCTGTACCCGGGCACCTTGGAAGGCGCATTGCGCACCGGTCAGCGTGCGGCCAGCCAGGTTGAAGACCTGGCGGCGGGCAAGTCGTTTGACCCGGCGAAAGCCGCTCCAGTAGCCGCTGCCGCTGCAGCCGGCGCGGTGGCAGCGAAGAAGGGCAACTTCTTCAGCAACCTGTTCGGCGGCTCGGATGACGAGAAGAAGCCACAGCCGATCAAGACACCAGAACCCGTCGCACCGGCTCCCGCACCAGCCCCGGCGCCGACCCCTGCACCTACTCCGGTCGAAGCGCCGAAGCCTGCGGCACCGGTGAAAGCCGAGCCTGCGAAGAAAGCACCGGCAAAAGCGCCAGTGAAGAAGACCGAGGCGAAGAAAACGTCGGCCAAGGCACCGGCGAAAAAGGCCGAACCGACCAAGAAGCCAGCGGCGACCACGGTTACCAAGGCCCAGTAACGTTCAGGCGTAAAAAACGCGGCTCATGGGCCGCGTTTTTTTTTTGCCAGATCTCGGCGTTGTCTCCCGTCCTACATGCGCCAGCGATATCAGAGACTTCCCACAAGCGAATCAGAAGGGGGTGATGGGTAGAGCTTGATCTTGGGCCCATGCTCTTCAAAAACTGGAGAGCATATGAAAGAACTGACAGTAATCATCATATTGATAACCCTTTTGGGTTGTGCAAATGCGGAGATATTTCATGAGGGATATCGCCGGGGATACGGGCATGAACTGGCCTATAAATGCGATATGGATCCGTACAATCCTGACTGTCTGCAGCCCCCTTCCGTGTACCACAATTAGGAAGGTCGATATCGCCCCGCTAAGTCTACGTAGCGTTCAAGCACAAAAAAGCGCGGTTCAAGGCCGCGTTTTTTTTACGCTTGAAAAAATGAGGCAAGAAATCGAATAAACCTTTTGATACAGGTGTTCTCTGGTTTGTATTCACTTCTTTTCACAATTTCGACTTTAATCTTTCCTTAACCCGCGTGATTTAGGCTATTGATCGCATTTCTCGATATTTCAAAGCGAAATTTTCCGCTTTAATCCGATAGATAAATCGATAGTCTTGGGCCAGCACTTACAGGGATATGGGCAATGCAGCTACGAAATTCTACTTCCCGCTACGGCTGGGTCAGCATTTTCATTCACTGGAGTGTGGCGCTGGCGGTTTTTAGCCTGTTCGCGTTGGGGTTGTGGATGGTCGGGCTCGACTACTACAGCACCTGGCGCAAAGACGCACCGGACCTGCACAAGAGCATCGGCCTGGTGTTGTTGGGTGTGATGGTGTTGCGGGTGGTGTGGCGTTTCATCAGTCCGCCGCCGCCGACCCTGTCCAGCTACAGCCGCATGACGCGCCTGGGCGCCAAGTTCGGCCATGGCTTTCTGTATCTCAGTCTGTTCGCTGTGATGATTGCCGGTTACCTGATTTCCACCGCAGAAGGTGTCGGTATCCCGGTGTTTGGCTTGTTTGAAGTGCCTGCGCTGGTGTCCGGGCTACCGGACCAGGCAGATACCGCCGGTGTGATTCACCTCTGGCTGGCATGGATACTGGTAATTTTTTCCGGCCTCCATGCGTTGGCAGCATTGAAGCACCACTTTATCGACCGTGATGTGACCCTCAAGCGAATGCTGGGTCGCAAAGCCTGAAGTTCAACCTCGACTCCAAAGGAAAACAATGTATGTTGAAAAAGACTCTGGCCGCTCTGGCAATCAGTTCCGCCCTGTTGTCCGCCGGTAGCGTCATGGCCGCTGACTACGTGGTCGACAAGGAAGGCCAGCACGCCTTCGTTGACTTCAAGATCAGCCACCTGGGCTACAGCTTCATCACCGGTACTTTCAAGGACATCGACGGCAAGTTCAGCTTTGACGCTGCCAAGCCTGAAGACAGCAAGATCGAGTTCAACGTAAACACCGCCAGCGTGTTCACCAACAACGCTGAGCGTGACAAGCACATCTCCAGCAAAGACTTCCTGAACGGGAGCAAAGCCACCTTTGTTTCCACCAGCGTCAAGCCAACCGGCAAAAACGCCGCTGGCAAGGACACTGCGGACGTGGCTGGCGACCTGACTATCCTTGGCGTGACCAAGCCAATCGTGGTCAAGGCTACCTTCCTGGGTGAAGGCAAGGATCCATGGGGCGGCTACCGTGCAGGCTTCGAGGGTACCTTCAGCCTCAAGCGTTCCGATTTCGGCAAGCAGAAAGACCTGGGCCCATCGTCCGATGCAGTTGAAATGTACGTGACCTTTGAAGGTGTCAAAGCGAAATAATTTTCGCCGCTGACAAAAACGCCCGCCGCTCTCACGAGCGCGGGCGTTTTTTACTGCCGTACACAAACCCCTGTAGGAGCGAGCCTGCTCGCGAAAAACCCATAGGCGCCGCTGGGCATCTGGTTTAACGCGTTATCGTTCACGACCATCGCGAGCAGGCTCGCTCCTACAGGTTTTGTATCGCTCAAAAAAATGCCCCGGATCTTTCGATGCGGGGCATTTTTCATTTCAGCGATAACTCAGCGATTACGAGTCAGCAATGCCGGTTTTTCGCCACGAGGACGGCTTGGCAGTTGATCCAGTTGCTCAGGTGTCGGGAAGCGATCGGCCTTCGACTCCTTGTGCATGATCTTCGGCGCCGGACCACGCGGGTTCTGCACGGCCGGTTCCGAACGCGGTTGATCGTCACGGGCCGGGCGGCGGTTGCGCGAGTCTTCGCGACGGGCCTGGCCATCACGTGGAGCGCCGCTGCGTGGACCGCTGCGCTTGGCTGGCGGGGTGCCGGTGCTGGCGCCATCGCTGTTGCGCGGACCGTTCTGGCGACCGCCCTGCGGCTTGCCACCACGTGGAGCGCCTGCGGTTGTGCCTTGTGCCGGAGCACCCGGACGACGTCCGCGGCCTTGGGCCGGTTTCTGCTGCGGAACGTAGTCGACGCGGTTACCGAAGTTATCGATATCGTCGTCCAGGAACTCGTCCGGCGCACGATCAGCTGCGGCACGCGGCGGCTGGCTTGGCTGACGCTGTTCGCGGGCCGGGGTGCCTTCACGGGGCTTTTGCTGACGGGCTGGACGCTCACCGCGCTCACCCGCCGGTTTTTCCTTGCCCTTGTCCTTGCCTTTGTCCTTGCGACCGCCACCACCACCGCCGCCATTCGGACCATCGCCGCGCGGGCCACGTGGATTGCGCGGGTTGCGCATGTCCGGACGCTCGCGCGCTTCGGGTTTCTCGGCTTCCACGGCGCTGGCATCGAAGCCCATCAGGTCGCCGTCGGCGATTTTCTGCTTGGTCATGCGTTCGATGCTTTTCAGCAGTTTTTCTTCGTCCGGGGCCACCAGCGAGATCGCCTCGCCCGAACGACCGGCACGGCCAGTACGGCCGATGCGGTGCACATAGTCTTCATCGACGTTCGGCAGTTCGAAGTTGACCACGTGTGGCAGCTGGTCGATGTCCAGGCCGCGAGCGGCGATGTCGGTGGCAACCAGGATGCGCACGGTACCGGCCTTGAAGTCGGCCAGGGCTTTGGTGCGCGCGTTCTGGCTCTTGTTGCCGTGGATCGCGACGGCGCTCAGGCCGTGTTTGTCCAGGTACTCGGCCAGGCGGTTGGCGCCGTGCTTGGTGCGGGTGAATACCAGCACCTGTTCCCAGGCGCCAGCGGTAATCAGGTGCGCCAGCAACGCACGCTTGTGGCTGGCCGGCAGGCGGAATACGCGCTGTTCGATGCGCTCGACCGTGGTGTTCGGCGGCGTGACTTCGATGCGTTCCGGGTTGTGCAGCAGCTTGCCGGCGAGGTCGGTGATGTCCTTGGAGAACGTCGCCGAGAACAGCAGGTTCTGACGCTTGGCCGGCAAACGGGCGAGGACTTTCTTCACGTCATGGACGAAGCCCATGTCGAGCATGCGGTCGGCTTCGTCCAGTACGAGGATTTCCACGTGGGACAGGTCAACGCTGCCTTGGCCGGCCAGGTCGAGCAGGCGGCCAGGGCAGGCCACCAGCACGTCTACGCCACGGGACATGGCCTGGACCTGCGGGTTCATGCCGACGCCACCGAAAATGCAGGCACTGACGAACTTCAGGTCACGGGCATAGACCTTGAAGCTTTCGTGCACTTGCGCCGCGAGTTCGCGAGTAGGGGTCAGGACCAGTACGCGCGGTTGGCGCGGGCCGTGACGCTGGGATTTGTCCGGGTGACCGTTGGGGAACAACCGCTCCAGGATCGGAAGGGCGAAACCGCCGGTTTTACCAGTACCTGTCTGTGCCGCGACCATCAGGTCGCGACCTTGCAACACGGCGGGAATGGCCCGCTGTTGCACCGGAGTAGGCTCGGTATAGCCCGCTGCCTCGATGGCGCGGACTAAAGCCTCGGAGAGACCGAGGGAAGCAAAGGACATGAGTAATCCTGTTTTAAGTTAGGGCTTGGCCCAATGGGAGTCTTGCCTGGCGCGAATGGCGTTTATGAGGAACGCAATCCCGTCCGGTCCTGCTTCGGTCACGAAGGCTCGTCTGGAGCGCTCGCGCGGGCTGAAAAGCTGCGCTGTAGCGGGTTCGAGATGCCTTGAACGGTTCCGAGCGTCCGGGCGTGAGCCTGGCGGAAAGGCCGGAGTATAACAGAGCAATCACTGCGCGCCGCTTTCCTGCTGCTCAACGGTTTTTTCCGTGTTGGCCGTGGTCCGCCCGACGTTGATTGTAGCGGCCGGTGCGGCGCCATATCGGGCGCTGAGCTCGGCGTACGCGGGTTCGCGCTTGAAACGTTTGAGCTCGGCGCCGAAACGCTGCACCAGCAAGTCCATGCCGGCATTGCGGCGCACCGCCAGAAACTGGCTCTGTTGACTGATGACAGTGGGGTTTTCGGTAATTATGTTGCGGATATTCAGTTCGTCGAGCAAATGCTGGCCCACCCTGCGGTCGGTGATCAGCAGGTCGATCCGCCCACGCACCAGTTTGCCGAAGTTCGCTTCGTGGCTCGGCGCAGGTTCCCGGGTGAACAGGGTCGAGTCCCTGAAATCCTCGCTGTACAGGTAGCCAGGAGAGATGCCGATGGTCAGGCCGCGCAGTTCGTCGAGGGTGCGAAACGGATGGGGCCTGGCGTTGGCGTAGAACATCACGAACTGGACTTCCGAGAGCGGTTCGCTGGGGTAGAGCAGGGTCGCATCGCGTTCATCGCTATGGAAAATGTCCAGCGCGCCATCGGCCTGACCTGTTTCCAGCATCGAAAGGCAGCGTTTCCATGGCAGGAATTGCCATTCCACTTCGATGCCCAGGCGCTTGAAGACGATGGCGGTGGTTTCGTAGTCCAGCCCCAGGGCCTTGCCGTTCTCCTCGTACACGTATGGTGCCCAGGGTTCGGTGACAATGCGCAGCTTCTCGCCCCTAGCGGCAAAGCTAAGGCAAGTGAAAACAAGCAGGGCGACGAACTGCGTGATCAAAGGCATGGGCTTGAGATTACGACGAGAAACGCGAAAGAGCCAGAAACTGGCAGCAGATGCTCTAACTCCGCGTGTTGCATCACAGTAAACGTGCGTTGAATGCAAAAGATCGCAGCCTTCGGCAGCTCCTACATTGGAATGTGTATTCCCTGTAGGCACTGCCGCAGGCTGCGATCTTTTGATCTTGCTGTGTTTAACGCGGCAACTTCAGGTTGTTCCAAACCGCCAGGCTCGCTTCAGCCTGGTTCAGTGTATAGAAGTGCAGCCCTGGCGCGCCGCCCTGCAGCAGGCGTTCGCACATCTCGGTAATGACTTGCTCGCCGAAGCGTTGAATGCTTTGGGTATCGTCACCGTAGGCTTCCAGTTGCTTGCGGATCCAGCGCGGGATTTCCGCACCGCAGGCATCGGAGAAGCGTGCCAGCTTGCTGTAGTTGGTGATCGGCATGATCCCCGGCACGATCGGAATGTTCACACCCTTGGCCCGCACGCGCTCGACGAAGTAGAAGTAGCTGTCGGCGTTGAAGAAATACTGGGTGATCGCACTGTCGGCGCCAGCGTTGGCCTTGCGCACGAAGTTGTTGAGGTCGTCTTCGAAATTGCGTGCCTGAGGATGCATCTCCGGGTAGGCGGCAACTTCGATGTGGAAATGATCGCCAGTCTCTTCACGGATGAATTCGACCAGGTCGTTGGCGTGGCGCATTTCACCGCTGGCCATGCCCATGCCTGAAGGCAGGTCACCGCGCAAGGCGACGATGCGCTGGATGCCGGCGGCCTTGTACTGGCTCAGCAGGCCGCGCAGGTCAGCCTTGCTGTCGCCGACGCACGACAAGTGCGGTGCGGCCGGAACTTTGACTTCGCTCTCGAGCTGCAACACGGTGTTGAGCGTGCGATCACGGGTCGAACCACCTGCACCGTAGGTGCAGGAGAAGAAATCGGGGTTGTACGTGGCCAACTGGCGGGCAGTGGCAAGCAGCTTTTCATGCCCAGCATCGGTCTTGGTAGGGAAGAACTCGAAGCTGTAGCGACGATCTTGGGACATGGTCATATCCTTGGAAACACGTAAGCCTGGAAGACATGCACATCCCCATGTGGGAGCGGGCTTGCTCGCGAAAGCGGTGCGTCAGACAACATTAATGTCGAATGATAAACCGCCTTCGCGAGCAAGCCCGCTCCCACAAGGGAGAGCAGGCTGCAGAACCGATCAGTAGCGGTAAGCGTGCGGCTTGAACGGACCTTCGACCGTCACGCCGATGTAGTCGGCCTGGGTCTTGGTCAGTTGAGTCACGACGCCGCCGAAACCGCGGACCATTTCCAGGGCCACTTCTTCGTCGAGTTTCTTCGGCAGTACTTCAACGGTCAGGCGCTCGGCTTTCTGGGCTGGCGACAGGTCGGCGTATTTCTGGCCGAACAGGAAGATCTGCGCCAGTACCTGGTTGGCGAACGAACCGTCCATGATGCGGCTCGGGTGGCCAGTGGCGTTGCCCAGGTTAACCAGGCGGCCTTCAGCCAGCAGGATCAGGTAGTCGTCGTTCTGCGGATCGAAGCTGCCAGCGCCGGTACGGTGGATCTTGTGAACCTGCGGCTTCACTTCTTCCCATGCCCAGTTCTTGCGCATGAAAGCGGTGTCGATTTCGTTGTCGAAGTGGCCGATGTTGCAGACAACAGCGCGCTTCTTCAGGGCCTTGAGCATGTTCGCATCGCAAACATTGACGTTACCGGTGGTGGTCACGATCAGGTCGATCTTGCCCAGCAGCGCTTTGTCGATGCTTTCTTCGGTGCCGGTGTTGATACCGTCGATGAACGGCGAAACCAGTTCGAAACCGTCCATGCAGGCTTGCATGGCGCAGATCGGGTCGACTTCGGAAACCTTGACGATCATGCCTTCCTGACGCAGGGACTGGGCCGAGCCCTTGCCCACGTCACCGTAGCCGATGACCAGCGCTTGCTTGCCGGACAGCAGGTGGTCGGTACCGCGCTTGATCGCATCGTTCAGGCTGTGACGGCAGCCGTACTTGTTGTCGTTCTTGCTCTTGGTCACCGAGTCATTGACGTTGATGGCCGGGATTTTCAGCTCGCCCTTGGCCAGCATGTCCAGCAGGCGGTGCACGCCGGTGGTGGTCTCTTCGGTCACGCCGTGAACGCGATCCAGTACCTGTGGGTACTTCTTGTGCAGCAGTTCGGTCAGGTCGCCGCCGTCGTCGAGGATCATGTTGGCGTCCCATGGCTGGCCATCCTTGAGGATGGTTTGCTCCAGGCACCACTCGTACTCTTGCTCGGTTTCACCTTTCCAGGCGAAAACCGGAATGCCGGCAGCGGCGATGGACGCAGCAGCCTGGTCTTGAGTCGAGAAAATGTTGCAGGACGACCAGCGTACTTCGGCACCCAGGGCAACCAGGGTTTCGATCAGCACGGCGGTCTGAATGGTCATGTGGATGCAGCCGAGGATCTTCGCACCCTTGAGCGGTTGCTCTTCGGAGTACTTGCGGCGCAGACCCATCAGGGCTGGCATTTCCGATTCGGCGATGATGGTTTCGCGACGGCCCCAGGCAGCCAGGGACATGTCGGCGACTTTGTAATCGTTAAAATCTGCAGGCGTGATAACAGCGCTCATGAAGAGTCTCCATTCGTAATGTATGCGAATGGGCGCCGTTGTGCGTTTAGTGTCTGGCCGTTGATGGCCAAGCAACGCCCCATCCGAGCCTGACAGGTCTAGCCTGCTGCAGCGCCCCTCGGACAGGTGGCGGGAAAACGGTAGCAAGTGAAGATTACCGTTTTGAAACGGGGGCGATTATAGCGGGCTATGCTGATCTTCCAAAGGGTTTCTGTCGGTCAATGTGCGAACGGTAATACTGGCTATAGAAGATCCCGAATAGAGCTCTGGCCCGGGGTCTGCCAATATACCGTCCATCATTCGGCAAGGCGCTCAGGAGTGCATATGAATTTCCACACCCGCAAATGGGTCAAGCCCGAAGACCTCAACCCCAATGGGACACTGTTTGGCGGCAGCCTGCTGCGTTGGCTCGACGAAGAAGCGGCGATCTATGCCATCGTCCAGCTGGGCAATCAACGCGTGGTCACCAAATACATTTCCGAGATCAACTTCGTCAGCGCCTCGCGCCAGGGCGACATCATCGAGCTGGGTATCACCGCCACTGAATTTGGTCGCACCTCGATCACCCTCACGTGCGAAGTGCGTAACAAGATCACCCGCAAAAGCATCCTGACGGTGGAGAAGATTGTTTTCGTCAATTTGGGCGAAGACGGATTGCCTGCGCCGCACGGGCGGACCGAGATCAAGTACGTCAAGGACCAGTTCAAGGATGAAGGCGCCGTCGAATAATTTGTGGATGACGAACGGAATCTGAACCGCGCGGGTCGTAACTACATCGCACGCCAGCGGTTCAGGAGTTCCATGGACACTAAAAAAGACGGCAAGACCCCCGACCTTTCGGAAAAAGAGCAGCACGAAGTCGAAAAGAACCAACCGCCACGCGCGGCGGTGCTGCACGAAATTATCCGCACCCAGGGCGATCAGGAACTGGAGCGCAGCGTTGCTGCGCTGTGGTGGTCGGCGTTGGCTGCCGGCCTGACCATGGGCCTGTCGTTGATGGGCATGGGCTTGCTCAACTCCCGACTGCCGGACGGCGAAGGTTTCAAGGTGATAGCCAGTTTCGGCTACTGCGCCGGTTTCCTCGCGGTGATTCTTGCCCGCCAGCAACTCTTCACCGAAAACACCCTGACCGCCGTGCTGCCGATCATGAGCAAGCCCACGCTCGGCAATTTCGGCCGATTGCTGCGATTGTGGGGGGTGGTGCTGGTGGGCAACCTCTGCGGCACCTTGCTGGTGGCTTACGTCATGCTTGAGCTGCCGATTTTCGACAGCAAGACCGACGAGGCCTTCCTCGATATCGGCCGCAAGGTCATGGAAAACGATGCCAGTCAGATGTTCGCCAAGGGCATCGTTTCGGGCTGGATGATCGCCACCATGGTCTGGATGATCCCGTCGATGGAGAGCGCCAAGATGTGGATCATCATCCTCATCACCTATCTCATGGCGCTGGGGGATTTCACGCACATCGTGGTCGGTTCGCTGGAGGTCGGTTATCTGGTGTTCGCTGGCGAGCTGCCGTGGAAAGATTTCTGGCTGGTGTTCGCAGGTCCCACGCTGGTGGGGAACATTGTTGGTGGTAGCTTCATCTTTGCATTGATCAGCCATGCGCAGATTCGCAGCGAGAGCGGGCCACCCAAAAGCGCGGCGGAGCAGGCTGCAAAACCTGATCCGCAAGCGCAAAAAAAATAATCAACCCGGCACATTTACCGCAGCGGCACTGCGCCGTTGCAGGTAAATGAAATACAGCGCGGCCAACACCGTCAAGCCACTGACCATGGCGCCGGTCCACGGCAGGTCCGCAAGATCTGCACCGCTGGCGACTACCAGCCCACCGATCCAGGCACCTGCTGCGTTACCGAGGTTGAATGCACTCTGGTTCAGCGTCGAGCCCAGGTTGGGCGCTTCATGGGCTTGATCGATGATCAGCAGTTGCAGGATCGGGCATAGGGCAAAGGCGAAAAGGCCCCACAACACCAGGGTGATTGCCGCGGGAATTACCGAATGGCTGGTCTGGCTGAACGCGGCCAAGACCACCACCACGGCCAGCGCCATGCCGACCAGTGAAGGCAACAGGCGGCTGTCGGCCAATCGCCCGCCGAGCATGCTGCCCGCCGTCAAGCCTACGCCGAACAACAACAGCATGATGGTCACGCCATGGGGGCTGACACCGGTGATGTCCTGCAGGATAGGTGCGATGTAGGTGAATACGCTGAACAGGCTGGTCGAGGCCAATACGCTCATGCCCAATGCCAGCAGCACGTTGGTCTTGCCCAGCACTTTGAACTCGCTTGCCAGGTTGGCTTTTTCCATCACGATGTTCTTAGGCAGCCAGACCCATTGCGCAATCGCCGCGATCACGCCGATCACCGACACCGCCCAGAACGTCGAGCGCCAGCCGGCGTACTGCCCCAGCGCGGTGCCCAGCGGCACTCCAAGCACGTTGGCCAGGGTCAGGCCGGTGAACATCATGGCAATCGCCTGGGCGCGTTTGTTCGGCGCCACCAGGCCGGCGGCAACCACCGAGCCGATGCCGAAGAACGCGCCGTGGCACAGCGCAGTCACCACGCGCGCGGCCATCAGCGTGGCGTAGTTCGGCGCCAGTGCGCAAAGCATGTTGCCCAGGATGAACATCAGCGTCATGCCCAGCAGTGTCGCTTTGCGCGGCATGTTGGCGGTGCCGACCGCGAGGATTGGTGCGCCGAACACCACGCCCAGGGCGTAGCCGGTAATCAGCAATCCGGCGTGGGGAATGCTGACCGCGAGGTCGCGGGCAACATCGGGAAGCAAGCCCATAATGACGAATTCAGTGGTGCCGATGCCGAACGCGGCAACAGCAAGGGCAAGCAAGGCGAGTGGCATGCGCAAGGTCTCTGTCGGTAGTCTTGACGCTGTGATCAGGCATACGCATGCCAGGACCGATCTCGATGAGAGCGGGCAAGGGCATTGTTATTGGAATTAGTCTGTGCGCAACTGAGTGCGGCGTGGTCGGTTGCAGTATAAACAGCTGCTGACATATGGCGAATCAATTCTCTCCCCAGCCCTTGTAGGAGCCGGCTTGCTGGCGATGGCAATCACAGGAACGCATGTCTCTTCTACACATCT
>NZ_JBYTEO010000062.1:0-39297 GCF_058791355.1 Pseudomonas sp. EB271-G4-1 | reverse complement strand
CATGCCGAGCCTTAGCGAGGCACCGAACGCCAGGGGCAAGAGCCCTTGGTTACTTGGGGCTCTTCCAAGTGACTCGCTGTAAGAGCGAAACCATAGGCGGCCGTTACCGCAGGAATGGATATGTACACCTGAAAGACAATCACCGTCTGCCAGGACGCCTTCGCCGGCAAGCCTGACTCCTACAGTAAAAGCGAAAACCTAAGTGGCCGTTACCGCAGCAACGGATATGTACACCTGAAAGACAATCACCGTCTGCCAGGACGCCTTCGCCAGCAAGCCTGGCTCCTACGGTAAAAAGCGAAATCCAGCCGTTACCGCAGCAATGGATATGAACTCAGACAACAAATAACAGGTCGGCTGTCAGGCCGCCTTCGCGAGCAGGCTCGCTCCCACAGTAGATCGGGTACAGCCGCGAGAGTATCTAGACAACCACCGCCCCCCGAGCCTCCAGCAACTCACGCAACACCGAGCGATGACAATGCGCTTCGTCCTCGCAATAACACCCCACGGCCAAGGAAGTGTGATGCGAAAGAGCCGCCAGCAGATCGAGCAACTGGCTGGGGGCAGGGTGCTTCATTTCGGCCTTGAACTTGCGCCTGAACGCATTCCAGGCCTTCTCGTCCTCAGCGGCCTGGGCCTGTTGTACCAGCTCCGGGCTGGGCGACAGCAGTGGCTGCCACACATCATAGAAATCCCGGCTGGCAAACTCGGCTTTCGGTACGCCACGGGGTGGACGGCGCACCGTACCCAGGCGCAAGCCTTCGTCGGGTTTTCGCGCAGAGCCGAGGCGCACGATATGGATCGGCATGGCGCTACTTGAGCCGCGATTCGTCGAACCACTCAAGCGCCGTGCGCCAGAAGCAGATCCCCAGGAAGTACGCCGACATCAACAGCCAAAGCCCCATGACCATGGGATTGATCACCGGGTGGTTGATCACCAGCGACAGGCTGCACAGCAGCCAGATCGCCGTCACGGCAATGTTGATCGGCATAAAGCGGCGCACGCGGAACGGGTGCAGGAATTTCATCCGGGTGAGCGTCAACAGGGCCAGGCCGATCACGGTGAGGAAGGTGATCCAGGGTGACGGCGCGATGATGTAGAGGCACAGGGCGACCACGTTCCAGGCGGCGGGGAAGCCCTGGAAGTAGTTGTCCTTGCTTTTCATGTTGACGTTGCAGAAACAGAACAGCGACGACACCAGGATCAGCGACACGGTCAGCAGCAGTGTGTAGTCCGGCAACGGGATGTAGCGATAGATGAACAGTGCCGGAATGAATACGTAGGTCAGGTAGTCGATCACCAGGTCGAGAATCGAGCCGTCGAAACTCGGCAGCACCGACTGTACGTTGACCCTGCGCGCCAGTGCGCCATCCAGGCCATCGACGATCAGGGCCACACCCAGCCACAGCAGGCAACTGGTGGGCTGGTTATCGAGCAGGGCGAGGGTGGCGAGGAAGGCGGTGACCACGCCGGTGGCGGTAAAACCATGGGCGCCCCAGGCTTTAAGCCTGGCGATGTGTAGGGTCGATATCACGGGGGGCGTTCTCCAGAAAGTGAAGCAAGCCAGTCAACGCCCTCATCTGGCGGGCGGCGGCAAACCGGGTTGGGTTGCAAGTATCGACCGGGTATCCGGGAATAAGGTTCACCACCCATGAATCTTAGCTGCGCCGTAAAAAAATACGGCGGATAAATCGATAATATGTCAGCCAGACGGTGGTAGCACATTTACGCGCGAGGGCTATCGTTGTCTGACTGGATCACTCCCATCGATGAGGACGTCGTCATGAACACCAGCGATCTACTCGAACAATTACTGCGGGCCGGCCAGGGCTCGATGGCGCAACGGGGCGGCGGTGGGGCGTCGGCACAGGGTGGCCTGGGTGACTTGGGCGGATTGCTGGGCGGCCTGTTGGGCGGTGGCGGCGCCAGCCGTTCAGGCGCTGGCGGCATGGGTGGCCTGGGCGGTTTGCTCGGTGGCTTGCTGGGCGCAGGATCGCCAATGGGCGGTGCGCCGCAATCGCGCTCCGCCGGTGGTACCAATTATGCTGCGCTGGCTTCGCTGGGGATGATGGCATTCCAGGCCTTTCAGGCCTGGCAACGCAGCCAGGCCGCGCAGCAACAGCAGGCGCCGCAGCAGGCGATGCGTACGGTGGACATGCTGGCGGGCCCGGAAGTCGAGGAACACAGCCACGCGATCCTGCGGGCGATGATCGCGGCGGCCAAAGCCGATGGCCGCTTCGACGACGCCGAGACACAAATGATCAATGCCGAAATCGCCCGGCACACCGATGATCCGCAGTTGCAGCAGTGGCTTGACGAGGAAGCCGCCAAACCGCTTGACCCTGCCGAGGTGGCACAGTCGGCAACGGACCCCGGCATGGCCGCCGAGATGTACCTGGCCAGCGTGATGCTGGTGGATGATCAGCAGGATGCCGAGCGCAGTTACCTGGATGAACTGGCGGCTGCCTTGAATATCGATCCGGATTTGCAGGTACATCTGGAACAGCAGGCCCACGGCACAGCCTGAAGGCCTCTGTAGGAGCTGCCGCAGGCTGCGATCTTTTGACTTTTGCGCCTGAAGAATCGCTGAAGATCAAAAGATCGCAGCCTGCGGCAGCTCCTACAGAGAGCGAGGTCGGTCGATCAGGAAATCGGCGGTTCGGGCACCAGGAAGGTCACGCCAAAGCGCTCCGCCACCTCAAATATCCGCGGAAGATCCTCGGGTACCTTGAACCGGTCCATCGCCGTAAAAAAAAGCCCGCCTCGCGGATCGGAGACCACGCCGATCATCTTTGCCGTGGGGCTGACGTTCTTGTAGGCATGAATCGACCCGGCAGGAATATGCACATAGCCCCCGGCCGAGACAGTGGTGGAGGTGCCTTCGACGGTCACTTCGACCTGACCGTCGACCACGTAGAACGCTTCGTCCCATGGGTGAAAGTGCGGGGGCGGGCCGCCGCCTTGAACGCCTTCCTGGATATGCATTTCAAACGGTTTGCTGAGATCACCGCCAGCCAGGACAGTGATCTTTTCGCCAACGACATTGACCGATGCCGGTGGGGACTGGAGGACGTGAACCGTGCGCATGATGGCTCTCCGCAGATGAGGCAGCATCCGCCGATTGTAGGCGCTTTGAACGCTGGCCGGCAGCCGCGGTACGGGGCCGTCCGTCCGGGCAATTTCGACGGCGATGGAATTTTTTTCGCCAAGGCTCGCTCTGCTGAGAGAGGGAAGTGCTGATTCAGCGCCCTGCAGCGAACCGCGGGTGAGCCATGAACAAAAATCTCGATGACTACAACCGCATGCGCGATTTTTCGGCGACGTCGGAACCTGTCGCCGTCAAACCCAAGGGCAGAAAAAAAACCAAGGATCATGCCTTGCAGTTTTGCATCCAGAAGCACGATGCTTCGCGCCTGCATTACGACTTTCGCCTGGAGCTCGACGGTGCGCTCAAGAGTTGGGCGGTGCCCAAGGGACCGTCTCTGGACCCCAAGGTCAAGCGTTTGGCGGTACATGTCGAAGATCATCCGCTGGATTACGCCACCTTTGAAGGCAGCATCCCCGAAGGTCATTACGGCGCGGGGGATGTCATCGTCTGGGACCGTGGCGTGTGGATTCCCCAGGACGATCCGGCGAAGGCCTATGCCAAGGGCCGGCTCAAGTTCGAACTGCAAGGCGAGAAGCTCGGCGGCCTGTGGAACCTGGTGCGCACGCACATGCCGGGCAAGCAGGAGCAGTGGTTCTTGATCAAGCACCAGGACGGTGCTGCCCGTCCGGAAAGTGATTACGACGTGGTGGTCGCCGAACCCGACAGCGTGCTCAGCGAACGGACTCTCGTCGCCAAGGCACCCAAGGCACCCAAGACACCCAAGACACCCAAAGCATCCAAGGCCACCAAAGCCAAGTCCATCAAGCAGCCCGCGTCGCCTGCACGCAAAGAACAATCCGCGCCACTCACAGGCGCGCGCAAGGCCGAACTGCCTGACCAGATCAAACCGGAGCTGGCGACGCTGGTGGAAAAGGCCCCGGGCGGACAGTGGAGTTATGAAGTCAAGTTCGACGGCTACCGGATCATGGCGCGTATCGACCATGACGAGGTTAAGCTCTTCACTCGCAACGGCCACGACTGGACCCACAAGCTGCCCGACCAGGCCAAGGCGCTGGCGGGGCTGGGCCTGGAATCGGCCTGGCTCGACGGTGAAATGGTGGTGGCCGACGAGCAAGGCGTACCGGATTTCCAGGCCTTGCAAAATGCCTTCGAAGCGGGCCGCAGTGGGAATATCCTCTACTACCTGTTTGATTTGCCCTATCTCAATGGAGTGGACCTGCGCGAAGTGCCCGTCGAGGAGCGCAGGGCGGCGCTCTCGACCGTGCTCAAAACCAGCAAAGACCCATTGCTGCGCTTCTCCGACGCCTTTGGCGAAGACCCGGAAGCCCTGCTCAATAGCGCCTGCCAGATGCAAATGGAAGGCCTCATCGGCAAACGCCTGGGGTCGCCCTATGTATCGCGGCGCAGCAGTGACTGGGTCAAACTCAAATGCAAGCATCGACAGGAATTCGTCATCGTCGGCTTCACCGACCCCAAAGGTTCACGCAGTGCCTTCGGTGCGTTGCTCTTGGGGTTGCACGACCGCGACAGCGGTGAGTTGCGCTACGCGGGCAAGGTCGGCACCGGATTTACCGAGGCGACCCTCAATAGCATTCATCAACAACTCAAGCCCCTGCAGACGAAGAAACCGGCAGTGGTCAACCCGCCCAGCGGTGCCGAGTTCAAGGCTGTGCATTGGCTCAAACCCAGCCTGCTGGCGGAAGTGGCCTTTGCCGAAATGACCAAGGATGGTTCGGTGCGCCATGCGGTGTTCCATGGCCTGCGGGACGACAAACCCGCCAAAGACATTACCGAGGAGCGTGCGACTGCCGTGAAAACTGCCCCTGCAAAGAAAACCACCGCAGCCAAGCCTTCCGCCGCGAAAAAGAAAGCCGAACCTGCGCCTTCGCAAATCGGCCTCGACCAGGGCAAAGTCCGCATCACCCACCCGGACCGGGTGATCGACCCCAGCAGTGGCACCACCAAAGTGCAGCTGGCGCAGTACTACGCCAGTGTTGCCGAATGGATTCTGCCTCAGCTCAAGGACCGACCCGTGGCGCTGGTGCGTGCACCGGATGGCATCGCTGGCGAACTGTTTTTCCAGAAAAACGCCGAACGCCTGGCGATCCCCGGCATCACTACCCTCGACCAGCAACTCACAGGCCAGCCGATGATGGTGATCAACAACGCCGAAGCCTTGATTGGTGCGGTGCAGATGAGCACGGTCGAGCTGCACACCTGGAACGCCACCACCGACAACCTCGACAAACCCGACCGCTTCGTCCTCGACCTCGACCCGGACCCGGCGCTGCCATGGAAGCGCATGGTCGAGGCCACTCAGTTGACCCTGACGGTGCTCGACGAACTGGGGCTCAAGGCGTTCCTCAAGACCAGCGGCGGCAAGGGTATCCACCTGGTAGTGCCGCTGACTCGCAAGCACGGCTGGGATGAGGTCAAGGACTTCAGCCACGCCATTGTCAGCCACATGGCCAAGATGCTGCCGGAGCGTTTTTCTGCTGTTTCGGGGCCGAAGAACCGGGTAGGGCGGATCTTCATCGACTACCTGCGTAATGGCTTGGGCGCCACGACCATCTGCGCCTACGCCGTGCGTACCCGCGAAGGATTGCCGGTGTCGATGCCGATTTTTCGGGAAGAAGTCCCTACGCTCAAGGGCGGCAACCAGTGGAACATCCACAACGCGCATGAACGCCTGGCCGAAGTGGGCGATGAGCCTTGGGCGGACCTGAAGAAAACCCGGCAGACGATTACAGCCGAGATGCGACGGCGAGTGGGAATGAAGTAGGAGCTGCCGCAGGCTGCGATCTTTTGATCTTGAAAAAACAGAATCAAAAGATCGCAGCCTGCGGCAGCGCCTACAGCACTTGCGTTATTTTATGAAGGCCTGGAAGTCGCTACCCAACTTGTCGATCGCCGCCTTGAAATCCTGCGCGGTGATTTTCTGGCTTTCGTTTGACAGCTGTTTGCCGAACACCTTGCGCACCACCTTGGCCACGGTCTGGTTGCTTTTCGCGTCGATGAACTCTGCTTCGATAAACAGTTCGGTGTCCTGGTCCCGATGACCGGTGGCGGCCTGTGTCGCACCGACGACGGCGGCGATGGGCACTACCTCATACCATTTCATCCCTTCGTTGGAAGCGCTCACACCGGTGATGGCGGCGCGCATGACCAGGGTTTTCGCTCCCTTGGGTGCGGCGCTTGGACTGGAAACCACGCGGTACTTCTGCCCCAGTGTCGACTTGGCTTTGCTGGTCATGTAGTTCTGGATGTCATTGAGGGTCTGCTGGTTGACCCGCTCGTTGGGCTTGGGGGCCGGGTAGAGCTCCAGGCGGTTGAACGCCACCGTGTCATAGGCGTCGGGGTTCCACGATGGGCTGACCCAGCGCATCGCCGTGCCACCGCTGGGCGTCTCGACTTCCTGAAGGTTGTTGTAGTTGGACAGGTAGCCGGAGTACTGCTCCCGCTCGGTGACTTTCGAGGTACAACCGCCGAGCAGAAGCCCGGCCAAGGCAGTGCCGACAAGCAATTTACGGGACAGGTTCATAGTGCGGTGTGCTCCTTGGATAATTCGTCTAAGCGTAGTCAGATAATCAGAAACGCCAAGTCATGTTCCCGGTCACGGCTTGAATCCAGGTATTGTCGAATTGACCGGAAATTCTATTGCGAGACAGGTCCTTGCTCTGGTCAACCGGCATGTCGCCCATCCAGACCATGGCCCAACTGAGGTTGACGTCGGTGTCTTTGTTCAGCGCATAGGTGGCGCCCGTCGCAATGCGCCAGGATTCGGCCATGGGCACGATCACCGAACGCTTGCTGTCGGACACGGCACTGCTATCGTAAGCCACGCCGACGTTCCACAGCCACTGCTCGGTGGCCTGGTATTGCGCGCCGAGTGACAGGTGCCAGGTGTCCTTGAAACCGGCGTCGATGTTGGTGGATCGGGCATCGTTTGCCGAGGTGTCGACCTGGATGCCGATATCGCCGAATTCCGACCAGTCCTGCCAGTTGATCGAGGCCAGCAGCGCCCATTGCCGGTCCAGTTGCTGGAACAGGCTCAGGGTCACGGTTTGCGGCACGGTGATATCAAGTTCGGTGTTGGTACCATCCAGGCGTTGCAGTAGTGGTCCGTTTCCCTTGATGTCCAGCCCGTCCTCGAACTCCAGGTCGACCTTGCTGGTGTAGGTCAGGCCAATGCGGGTACCAGGTTGCGGGACGTAGATTACCCCGACGTTGGCGCCGAAGCCCCAATCCTTGTCCTTGTATTTGAACTGGCCGTCGCCGCGTTCGGTGAAGCCGAAGGGCGAGCGGTCAATCGCGGTCTGGGCCTGGAGCATGCCGTACATGGCTTTGACGCCGACACCCACCGACCACTGATCGTTGAAGCGGTACGCCACGCTGGGCACCAGCGACAGGCCGAGCAGGCTGGAATTCTGCGAAAAGTAGCGCCCCGACCAGTCATTGTCGTAATTGACCGCCAACCCGAAGTCGCCGTACTGGCCGAACCCCACGCTCCAGTGGTCGTCCAGTTCATGGCTGACGAAAAAACTGCCACCGGGCAACGGGTCAAGGGCGTTGCCGCTGCCACTGCCGGAGACGTTGGTGCTGTCGTCGCGATCGAACGAAATATCACCGTAGAGCACCTGCAAGCCGGCGGTGATCTGCGTGCCTGGCAAGTAGCTCATGCCCGCCGGGTTGCTGGCGATGGTGGAAGGGCCCTGGGCCCGGGCGGCGGCGCCGGCGTTGGCCAGGCCGACGTTATCGGTGCCGACTTCGTATAGCATGATGCCGCCAGCCTGTACCTGCTGGCAGCACAGAGCGAGCAATGAGACGGCGGGTAGGGCGCAATTTTTCAGCTGCATGGGGTCACCTTTGTGCATTCCCATTACGGACACCGGTGGCTGTCGCCATCGACCGGTGTCAACTCCCCTGAGAGCAGTCAACTGACTGCCATGAAATTTGTTTCCCACGCGAAAGAGCGTAGGTAGGTCTCGAGAAATATCCAGTAATTAGTGAGTTAAAACCGATAGTTCACGCTAAGGCTCAAGGAGCGTTTCCAGGGGGCTCAACGCGTTCTGCCGCATCGCTTCGAATCGAGGCGGCGAGCAGGTCTCGCCGCCTCGAGACCATTACCTGCCGGCAGCGGCTGCCAGCAACGGGGCTATCTGTTCGTCAGTCAGTGCCGCCTGGACCTCCATGGTCATCAGGTCGCTCCATTGCAGTACCCACTTCTGGATCGGTACCGGATCATTGGCCTCGGCCACGCCAAAACCGGCTGCGCCACCCACGGCGTGCCAGCGTCCGAGCATCTTGACGCCTTCCGGTGGCGCGCCACCGGTCTTGAGAAAGCGCTCGATCGCGCTGTTGCGATTGGCCGAACTGATTTTCCAGCTGACGATGAACAACATCTGCCACCTCCTTCCAGGGATTGGCACCTGCCTGTCTTCGCGCACCGGGTTGGCGCCGGGACCTCGGTCACGTTTGCCTTGCCAGTGTCATCCTGTCTGGCCTGAAACGATTGCTCCCTGCAGAAGGCATAGCAGCGCCACGCACTTCACGTACGACCGCCGATCCTCTTTTACAGGGGGTGTATGGCAGCTGTCTCAGCGCTGAAACAGACGATCAGGTGTCACGCAACAGGTCGTTGGCGTTGAGCAGCTCGAAGGCGATTTGCGGGCGCTTCTCCATGGCCCGGCGAATCGCCGCCGGGATCGCTGCCCGGGTCTTGCGGCATAGTCCTGGCAGTTCGTCGATGTGAATGCCGATGCCGCGCATGGTCCGCACTTCATTGAAACCGGGAGCGATGTTCACGCGAATGCCCAACTGCTCGAACATCCGCCGTTGCAGGTGTTCGAGGTCCTGGAGGCTTTGCAGGTTTTCCAGGCGTTCGACAAGGCGTTTTTCTTCCGCGCGGGTCAGGAACAGGATGCGCACATCCGCACCCGGTGTTTCCAGCAGCGGGTCACGCCCGCAGTCGCAGGCGCCGGGCGGGCAGGGTTGGCGGATCGGGGCAGAGGTGATCATGGGATTCAATCATAGAGCGCAGTGATCGAATTTGCCCATAGGTAATGTGATCCCTGTAGGAGCGAGCCTGCTCCGGGCGGCGTTCCGACGATGGACGTCAACGATGACGCGGGCTGTCTGGATGCCCGCGTTGTCTGGACGTTATTCGCGAGCATGCTCGCTCCTACAGGGGGGTTGCGGGTCCCTGTTATTTCAGTACCAGCATCCGATAAACCCCGGCCTCGGCTTCGATCCCGTGGGTGTCATGGGTGAACCCCGGGAAGGACCTGTCGAAGGCTTCCAGTGCCTTGAGATAGGCCAGCAGCGGCCCGTCGGCAGCCCCGGCGTTCTCACCCGGCATCAGCAAGGGAATGCCCGGCGGATACGGCACGATGCCCGTGGCGGCAATGCGCCCGGCGGCTTGTTCCAGGGTGACCAGTTCGATGTCGTTGCGCACCAGTTTCTCGTAGGCCTCCACCGGGCTGAAGACGGCTTGCGGTAGCGTGCCGAACGCCTGGGCCATGGCCGAGGTGGTCTTGTGTAACTTCATGGCGGCGAAGATTTCGTCCGCCAGGTCCTTCAGGCCCATGCCGGCGTAACGGGTCTGGTTACCGGCCAGCAGGTCAGGCAGGCACAGCTCCAGTTCGACGTTGTCGTCATAGTCGCGCTTGAAGTCCAGCAGCGCGTTGACCAGCGTGCCCCATTTGCCCTTGGTGATGCCGATGGAGAACAGGAACAGGATTGTGAAGTCGGTGGTTTTCTCGACGACGATGCCCTGGCGTCCGAGGTACGCCGTCAGTACACAGGCCGGGATGCCCGTGGCCAGCAGGTTGCCGTCGTCGCCCATGCCAGGGCTGAGCACCGAGACCTTGATCGGGTCGAGCATGCAGTAGCCTTCCTCGATGTCGCCAAAGCCGTGCCACACCTCGTTGGGGTGCAGGACCCAGCATTTGGGCTCGGTCTTGAGCAGCAGCGGATCGACTTCGTGGAACGGCACCGTGGCATTGCCCACTTGCACGGTGGGCGGCTGCCAGCAGGTGAAGAACCAGTCGTCCTTGCTCGACATCTCGTGGTGCATGCGTGAGATGACCTGGCGGAAAGACACGGCCTCTTCTATGGATTCGCTGGTGAGGATCTGCCCGCTGGGCGCTTCCATCATCGCCGAGCTGACATCGCAGGAGGCCATGATCGCGTAGTTGGGCGAGGTCGAGGCGTGCATCATGTACGACTCGTTGAAGCGTCCGTGCTCGATCGGGTTACGGCCGTTGCGCACGTGAATCATCGAGGCCTGCGACAGGGCCGCCAGCAACTTGTGGGTCGACTGGGTGGCGAATACGGTCGGCTTCGAAGCATCGTGGTCGTCCGGGCTGCCGTGCATGGCGTGGCGGTCTTGGTACAGCGGGTTGAAGCGCGCATAACCGTACCAGGCTTCGTCGAAATGCAGGCGGTCGACACTCTGGCCCAGCAGTTCTTCGACGCGGGTGACGTTGTAGGTCAGGCCGTCGTAGGTGGAGTTGGTGATGATCGCGTGGACCGGCGTCGGATCGATGCCTTCCTTGACCAGTGGGTTGTTGGCGATGGCCGCTTTCACGCCCTCGCTGCTCAGGGTTTGCGGGAGGATCGGGCCGATGATGCCGTAGCGGTTACGCGTCGGTACCAGATAGGTCGGCAGCGCCCCCGAAAGGGTCATCGCATGCTCGGCGGACTTGTGGCAATTGCGGTCGCACAGGGCGATCTGGTTACGCGTGACGCTGGCCATGAGGATCACGCGGTTGGACATCGACGAACCGTTGGTCACGTAATACGTGCGATGGGCACCGAACACCTTGGCCGCATAGCGCTCGCCCTGGCCGATGGGGCCACTGTGATCGAGCAGCGAACCGAGTTCACCGACCGAGATCGACAGGTCGGAACGCAGCAGGTTTTCCCCGAAGAACTCGTAGAACGCCCGTCCCGCCGTGCTTTTCAGAAATGCCGTGCCACCGGCATGACCGGGGGTGTGCCAGGAATATTCATAGGACCGGGCAAACTTCACCAGTGCGCCGAACATGGGCGGCAGGGCGGCCTGGCGATAGCGTTCGATGGCCGCCAGGATACGTCCGCTGAGGAAGCGGCTGGTGTCTTCCGGCAGCCAGATGAAGTCGTCGGCGTGTTGCATGACCAGGAGCGGAATGCTCGACGCGGTAGTGCGGTCGCTGATCAGGAACACCGGCACGCGCGTGTTGCGCTCGCGCAGCTTGACCAGCAACTTGATGCAGTCGTCGTGACCTTCGCTGGTGTCCATTTCCCAGCTGATCAGCACGCATTGAACGGCCGGGTCCGAACGCAGGATCGACGCGGCATCGCTGAGGCTTTCCGAGGCCAGTACGCTGACGCCACGTCCCTCTACGTCACTGACCAATTGAGTCAGGGCGCGACCAAACACCGTGCGCTTGTCCGCTGGGTTGCTGACCACCAGCGCGAGCATCCCGAGTGAGTGTTTATATTCCGTCATGCGTGAATCTCCAGAGTGGCTTTTTTCAGGCTATTCACCGGCACCGGTTGGCCAGTGATGTGCTGCGCGCTGACTGTTTGTGTCGGCACGCTGTTGTTGAGTGCTTCAAGGCGAATCAGGCGGTTGTTGACGAAACCGAACAGGGTGTAGCCGAAAATGGTCGCCACACCGCCGAGCATCAGCGCCTGTTCGCCGGAACTGTAGAGCGCCAGGTAGCTGTAGGCCGCCGCCACCCAGGCAATGATGTTGGTAGCCAGCGCCTTGCCGGCGGGTACGTTGGAGACCTTTTGCATGGTCATCAACGCGGCCATGGAGAGGATGTACGGCACCAGGTTGGTGACCACCGCGAGGTTGACCAGGGTGTCGAACTGTTTACTGAGGTCCGGGCTGATGGTGAGGAAACCCAGGGCCGTCTGCGCCGCCAGCAGCACCAGCATGCCGACGATGGGCGTCCCGGCCTTGTTGGCCTTGGCGAAGATCGACAGGAAGTAACCGGTGTCCGCCGAGCTCTTGTAGACCTGGGCAATGGTGAACTGCCAACCCAGCAGCGAGCCGATGCAGGCCAATACCATCGCGGCCATCACAATGTCGCCAACCAGTGGGGTGAACATCTTCGCGAAGACCAGGCCGAACGGTGCGGTGGAGGCGGCCAGTTCCGGGTTATCGACGATGCCGGCAATCACGTTGGTGGAAACGATGTAGATCACTGCCGCACCCAGGGTGCCGCCGAGCACCGCAATCGGTACGTTCTTCTCGGGGTTTTCCACCGCATCGGTGTTGGCACATGCTGACTCAAGGCCCAGGAATGCCCACAAGGTGATCGCCACCGAGGCCCCCGCGGCGTCGTACCAGGCCATGTTGTGCGGGTTCCAGCCGGCGGCATACACGCTGCTGTCGAACCAGAACCAGCCAATGGTCGACACCAGCACTACCGGCGCAATCACGCCCCATACGGTGACTGCGCCAATGCGACCAGTAATTCGCGCACCGCCAAAGTTGGCGAACGTGGTGATCCACAGTAATGCGATGGTCGCCAGGCCCACTTGCAGTGAGTCCAGTTCAATGTGGAACAGTTCCTGGATGTAGCCGACCGCGGTAATGCTGATCGCCACGTTGGCAATCAGCAACGAGAGACCATAGGTGTAGTTGGTGATGTAGTTACCGGCCTTGCCGAAGGTGTATTCGGCATATCCCCCCATGCCGCCGGTTTTTCGACTGAGCATCCCACATCGCGCAAAGGCGTAGGCCAATGCCAGTGAACCGGTGGCTGTAATCAACCAGGAAAGAATTGAAATCGACCCGACTTCCGCCAGTTTCGACGGTAGTAGCACAATGCCTGAGCCCAACATGTTGACCGCGGTCAACATCGTCAGTTGCCCCACACTCATTTTCTTTGCGACTGACATTCCGTTGCCTCATTAGTTGGCGGTGAGAGCTTAGCTATAGCAAAGTTTTGAAATGTCGCAAGAAAATGACTTTCGGTTACTGACGCAAGTCAATCAATTGAATAGAAGGCATTATGCTGGCCCCCAGATTTCTCGCGTGTTGCCAGAATCGCTTTATTTTCAGGCGGTTAGGTGGAATGCAAATGCGCAATGTCTGGGTCGCGCTGATCTCTTTCAGCGTTGCGGGTCTTACAGTTTCTGCCCAGGCCAGGGAACTGAAGCCCGGTGATACTTATATATGCAGTTGGGGTGCAGGGACGGCGGCAAGAGCCCAGGAACTCAAGTTGTCCGGGGTTTCGCTGTATGCGGCACGGCAAAAAATCCAGGCGTACAAGTTTGCCAAGCCATGGATGCGGATGATGGCAATGGGCATTACCGAACAAACTTATGACAGCCCGACACGGCTCAAGCCGGCGGCGGTCCGGCAGAGTTTTTATGACGATTGTGTGAAGTACAAGTTGGCGAGTAGGCGCGAGCATGCTCGCGAAAAACTTTAGAACACCGCGGGGTGTCAAGCTCCCCGCGTAATCGTGGACCTTCATCGCGAGCCTGCTCGCGCCTGCAAAGTTTGCGTGTTGCAGGAGGGCCTTTGTCGGATCGGGCGCTGGGTCGGGCACCGCCGTCTATATTGAATGCCTGGCACCAAGCCGGAAGACTGATTCACCTGACAATGCATAAACCTCAATTCAATCAGGAGATCATCATGACCCAGCTCGACAAAGTCCTGTACACCGCAAAAACCCATACCACCGGCGGCCGGGACGGCGCCTCGCGCAGTTCCGACGGCATCCTGGACATCAAGCTGTCGTCGCCGGGCGCAGGCGGCGGTGGCACTAATCCGGAGCAGTTGTTCGCCGCCGGTTGGTCAGCCTGCTTCATTGGCGCGATGGGCGTGGCTGCCAAAGAACTGAAAGTGGCATTGCCCAAGGACGTGGCCGTCGATGCCGAGGTGGACTTGGGTACCAATGAAGGCGGCTATCTTCTGCAGGCCCGGCTGAATGTGAGCCTGCCGGGGCTGGACCGCGAAACCGCACAGAAACTGGTCGACACCGGGCACAAGTATTGCCCGTACTCCAAGGCCACCCGCAACAACATCAACGTGACATTGAAGTTGGTCTGATTTGAGATATAAAACGCGCTTGGCGACTGCTTGGAGAAGCAATGTCGCCAAGACTCAATAAATATTAAATGATCAACAATGGGTTGTTAGTGTCGCAATGTTTGGAGGCTAAGTTGACCCGGAGAGCACAGGGGTCTTCCTGTGCCCGGGATGCTTGAAATCGACAAGCCCTGAAAATAGTATGACTGTTTGTTGGCGGGCAGCCCTCTCGCGATTGACCCCGCTTTTTACTCCACGACAACTAGTGGATCCAATTATAAGTGTCAACGCTCATGTAATCCAACGAACTCAGCTGTCATGGGCCTCAACGCGTAAGTTGATGACCGATCATCCATGTCGGTGGCGTTCGATGCCGCTACCGCCTGTCGGTGCTGTGGTTAAAAAATGAACATTTTCGCGCTGTAGGCCTCAGATCCTGCAGCACGGCATCCATGGCCGGCTCTCGCAATCGAAAAAAAGAAGCGGAATTAGAACCTCAAATGCAATTAATGCAGATGGGGATTTTTTTACCCGAAAATTGAGAGGTAGTAACTAAGATGTCATCAACTCCCTTACTGATCCAATAGGATATCAATAATAATCTATTGGTCGGTTTTCCTGTATGAGCAAGGTCGAGCGGAAAAGCCTGCTGACTGACCGATCTGTACTGTCGAATAAGGTGGAGAGATACCCGTGACGATAAATACAATTATGAGCCTGATCGAACATAAAGAATTCATGGAGTTTTTACGGCTGGGCGTTGTTTACGTTCATTTGCTCGCCTGTTGTGTGGCGATAGGTTTGGTGTTGACCAGTGATATTGCAATGGTCAGGGATATATTGAAGCGCACAATGTTCACTGAACATGACAATGCGCACATGGAAAGTCTTCAGAAGTCTGTCGTGGTTGCGTTGATCTGTCTATGGGTGACAGGCACTGCCATCATCGGCATCGACTACCTCGACAAAGGCCTGGAGTACTTCATGAATCCGAAGCTTCACGCCAAGGTGATCATTGTCGTGCTGCTGACCTATAACGGCATCCTGCTGCACCGACTCGTATTGCCGGCCCTGCAAAAGGCAGGCTCCTTGCTCGACCTCGAATTCAGCGCCCGAATGCTTGCCCTGTTTTGTGGGGCACTATCGGCGGTGTCGTGGCTGTACGCCGCCATGCTCGGCGTCGGCCGTCCTTTGGCCTGGAAATACTCGCTCTCCGATCTGTTGATGGCATACCCGGTTCTGATCATGCTCGGCTTCTTGACGATGCTGGCGCTGACTCAGCGAGCCAAGCGCCACAACACGTCCATCGCGCCGCAATGGGCGACGGCCGGCACGCATTGACAGGGTGATGCGCGAGCGCCTGGCGCGTTGGCGCAGAAGTGGAAAAAGGTCCTGGCGCCAGATTTTGCGGAGTAATGTCGCCAGGACCTGAAAGCATCCGCCGCACAGGCCATGTGTCACAACCCCGACAGGGAGTTCGTGGGGCGCCAAGGGGCACCCTTGGGCCTGCTGTGCATCGGGGCGATGCTGGCCGGCCTCATCGGGCTCAAACGGTTGCAGTCGAATCCAGGCTCGATCTTCGTTGACAGGCAGGCTCGCCGGCGGAGATGGCCTTGAGTGAGTGTGTTTTTTGCCGCTGTGCACCTGCAACGACAGGGGCTAGACTGCCGCGATAAAACCAAAATAACGACGTGACCTGCCTTGTATGAAAATCCACCCGTTACCCCCCCTCAACAGCTTGGTCGCGTTTGAAGCGGCAGCGCGCCATTTGAGTTTTACCCTGGCGGCACAAGAATTGAACGTCACCCAAGGGGCAATCAGTCGACAAGTCCGCCTGCTTGAAGACTACTTGGGCAAGGTCCTGTTCGAACGCACCACCCGCACGATTCACCTGAGCCCGGCAGCCAGCCAATACTACGAGACGGTCCGTGCGTCACTGCTGCAGGTTGCCCAGGCTACCGGTGAAATTCGCCATTGGCAGGGCGCCGAGCAGGTGACGGTCGCCACCAGTACGGCGATGGCTTCACTGTGGCTGTTGCCAAAAGTGAGTGAGTTTCAACGCGAGAACGAAGAGATCGATCTTCGAATCATCGCCCATGACCAGGTCAAGGATTTCTCTCGCCTCGATTGTGACCTGGCCTTGTATTACTGCCGGACACCGCCCAGGGACATGCAGGTCACGCCGTTGTTTTCCGAAGAGGTGTTCCCGGTGTGCAGCCCCGCTTACCTGGCCAGGCATCCGGCCTTGAACAAGCCCGAGGACCTTGCTGCCTGCACCTGGTTGTTCCTCGACGACCCCCAGCGTGACTGGATTGGCTGGCCCGAATGGTTCCGCAACCTGGGCCTGAAAAGCGTCGAACCCAAACGCCGGATCAATATCAATAGCTATTCGATGCTGATCCAGTCTGCTATCAGCGGACAGGGTATCGCGCTGGCCTGGTCCAACCTGGTCGACGATTACCTGCATACGGGGGCCTTGGTGCGACCGCTCGACACGGTTTTGTGCACCGATGCGCAGTTCTGCTTGCTGGAGCCCTTGGCGCGTGGCGGTATGCGGCAAAGTGTAAAACGCTTTCGCAGTTGGCTGATGAATCAACTTCCAGCGCCGCAGGACACCAAGTAACGAAGTGGTCATGGCTAATCGTCAGTCGAACTGAATCACCTTCAGTTTTAATCCCTCGAACCCTCGGTATTTTCAATGCCGAGCGGCCACATTGCATGCGCTGACTTCCTGATTATTTATGACAGAAAGTCATGAATGGCGCCGGAAATATCGTTTGTCGAGCCCCCTCTGTTTTCCCAAACTTGCTGCCAGCGGACCTTGGCCCATGTGCCTGCCGACCCTTCAATACCGTGCCCAGCAGGGGAGAACAATAATGAGCAGCATCCAGCAAATTCCTGTGCATCAACTTGAAACCGTCCTTAATCCGATTCATGAAGCGACCGGCCTCGGCAACGAGTTCTACACCGAACAACGCTACTTCGAGCTCGAGCGCGATCAGGTCATGGGTAAAACCTGGGCGTGTGTCGGTTTCGCCAGCGACCTGGGCAAGGCCGGTTCGGTCAAGCCTGTCGATTTCATGGGGTTGCCGTTGCTGCTGATGCGCAACCGTGAAGGCCTGGTGCAGGTGTTCCATAACGTTTGCAGCCACCGCGGCATGAAGCTGGTGGAGGAGGCCGGTGAGGTACAAGGCGTCATCCGTTGCCCTTACCATTCCTGGACCTACGACCTCAACGGCGGCCTGCGTGGCACGCCCCATGTCGGCGGCATCGACCAGCACAAGGACGAACGCTTCGCCTGTGAAAAACATGGCCTGAAAGCCATCCGCAGCGCGATCTGGATGGACATGGTGTTCATCAACCTGTCCGGTGAAGCACAACCGCTCGAGGACATGCTGGCGCCCCTGACCCAACGCTGGACGCAGTTTCTCGGCGAAGACGGCATGAGCCTGCTGCGCCGCCGCCCTGGCCATGACGCCACGACGCTGGACATCAACTGCAACTGGAAGCTGGCGGTCGAGAATTACTGCGAGGCCTATCACCTGCCGTGGGTGCACCCGAGCCTGAACTCGTACTCGCGCCTGGAAGACCACTACAACATCATTTTCGACCAGCACTTCGCCGGCCAGGGCAGCTACGCCTACAACCTGTCGGACGTCGCCGGCACGCATTTGCCGAAATTTCCCGCCTGGCCGCTGGATCGCCTGCGCAACGCCGAGTATGTCGCGTTCTTCCCTAACGTCCTGCTCGGCATCCAGGCTGACCATGCCTTCGCCATGCAGCTGGAGCCGGTTTCGCCGGGACGCACGATCGAACATTTGCGCCTGTTCTATGTGGGCGACGACGCCGCCACCAGCGAGGAGTTCAGCGCTTGCCGCGAGGCGATCCTGGAGTCCTGGAAAGTGGTGTTCGCTGAAGACATCAGCTCGGTCGAAGGCATGCAGAAAGGCCGTCATTCCCCAGGCTACAGGGGTGGGGCGTTCTCTCCGGAAATGGACATTCCGACGCATTTCTTCCACCAGTGGGCCGCCCGTCAACTGCTCGCCACCACGCCGTCTGCCTGAGGAGGTTGTCCCATGTATCCGATAGCCTCTCACTGGCTCAATTACATCGACGGTCAATGGTGCGACAGCGCCCAGCGCCTGGCGGTCAACAACCCCGGTACGGCGGAGCCGCTCGCGACCATCGCCCAGGCCACCGTCGACGATGCCGAGCGCGCATTGCTGGCTGCCCGCCGCTGTGCCGACAGCGGTGAGTTGAACCGTGTGCGTCCGGCGCAGCGCGTCACCTGGTTGCTGCGCATTGCCGAGGAAATTCGCGCCGTGGCCGATGAGGGCGCCTGGGTGCTGTGCCAGGAAAACGGCAAGCGCCTGAGCGATGCCCGGGACGAGTTCATCGAGGCGGCGCGCTACTTCGAGTATTACGCCGGCATGGCCGACAAGATCGAGGGCACGTCGATCCCGTTGGGCAATGGCTACATGGACTTTACCCTGTACGACCCGATGGGCGTTTCGGCACAGATCGTTCCGTGGAACTTCCCGGTGTCGATCTGCGCCCGTTCGCTGGCGCCGGCCCTGGCGGCGGGCAATGCGGTGGTCATCAAGTCCCCCGAGCTTTCACCGCTGGGCATGTGCGTACTAATCCGCGCTATTGCCAAGGCCGGCTTGCCCGACGGTGCGGTCAACCTGATTTGCGGCCGCGGCCGCGAAGTCGGCGCGTATCTGGTCAGCCATCGTGCTGTCGACCAGATCGTGTTCACCGGTTCTGTACCAACGGGCCAGTCGATCCTGCGCGATGCCGCGCAGCATGCGATTCCCAGTGTAATGGAGCTGGGCGGCAAGTCCGCGGCGATCGCCTT
Organism: Pseudomonas sp. EB271-G4-1; assembly: GCF_058791355.1. Taxonomy (NCBI): domain Bacteria; kingdom Pseudomonadati; phylum Pseudomonadota; class Gammaproteobacteria; order Pseudomonadales; family Pseudomonadaceae; genus Pseudomonas; species Pseudomonas sp. EB271-G4-1. The sequence goes on along the minus strand of NZ_JBYTEO010000062.1, from coordinate 20,294 downwards.
TTCCGATGCAAACCGCGAGCAACTGCTGGCCAGCGTCCAGTCGGGCATTTTCTTCAACGCCGGCCAGGTCTGTTCGGCGATGTCGCGCCTGTTGGTGCAACGCGACATTTATGAAGAGGTAGTCGAGGCCGTCGTCGCCATGGCCGAGGGGCTCAGCGTCGGCCTGGGGCAGGACAACGCAGACCTCACCCCCGTGGTCAGCGCCGGGCAACTGGCGGGTATCGAAGCCTTGTGCCGCCGCGCAGTGGAAGACGGCGCGGTGGCGGTCACCGGTGGTGAAGCATTCGCTGACCGGGCCGGGCATTTCATGCGCCCGACCGTGTTCCGCGACGTTACCCCGCAGATGTGCATTGCCCAGGAAGAAGTGTTCGGGCCAGTCCTGGCGATCCTGCCGTTCGACACCGAAGAAGAGGCGATTGCCATCGCCAATGGCACTGAATTCGGCCTGGTGGCCGGCGTGTTCACCCAGGACATCAGCCGCGCCATGCGCTGCACGCGTCGCCTGAAATCCGGCCAGGTGTTCGTCAACGAATGGTATGCCGGTGGCATTGAAACGCCTTTTGGCGGCGTTGGGTTGTCAGGCTTTGGCCGGGAAAAGGGCCAGGAAGCCTTGTACAGCTATGTGCGCACCAAAAACGTGGCGATCCGGGTCGCCGGGGAGTGAGTAGCATGTTCAAGACTTGGCTTTGCATCGTGTGTGGCCTGATTTACGACGAAGCACTGGGATGGCCGCAGGACGGCATCGTCGCCGGCACCCGCTGGGAAGATGTCCCCGAAGACTGGATGTGCCCTGAATGCCACGTGGGCAAGTCTGATTTCGATATGCTCGATATCAGTGAGTACACTCAGGCGGCCACGGTTGCCAGCGTGCCGGTCAGCGCGCCACCGCTGGCTGTTGCCGCGCCGTCGCCACGCCAGCCGATCGTCATCATCGGCAGCGGTTATGCCGGTTACGGCCTGGCCCAGGCGTTGCGCAAGGCCGACCCCAAGGTCGAGATCCGCGTGCTGACCCAGGAGTCCGGTCACCTGTACTCCAAGCCCGCGCTTTCGATCGGGTTGTCCCAGGGCAAGAGCGCCGAAGCCTTGTCCGGCGAAACGCCACTGGCCATCGAGCAGCGTCTGAACCTGCGGGTTTATCCGCACTGCAAGGTGCTGGGCATCGACAGTACGGCACGGCGCCTGCGCACCAGTTTCGGTGACATGGAATACGGCCAGTTGGTCCTCGCCAGCGGTGCGCAACCGATTCGCTTGCCGATCCAGGGCGATACTTCAGCGCTGATCAGCGTCAACAATCTGCAGGACTACCAGGGGTTTCGTGAGCGCCTGGGCGGCGTGCGGCGCGTCGCCATTCTCGGGGACGGCCTGATCGGCTGCGAGTTTGCCAACGATCTGGCCCATAACGGTTTTGACGTCGATGTCATCGGCCTGGGCCGCTGGCCGATGGAGCGCCTGTTGCCCGCCGAGGCCGGGCAGATGCTGCAATATGCGCTGGGTGAACTCGGGGTGCGGTGGCATTTGCAGAACACGCTGCAGGCCATCGACTCCAGTGGGCAGGGCTATCGCCTGACGCTCGCCGATGGTCGCACCCTCGAGGTGGACCTGGTGTTGTCCGCCGTTGGTCTGCGCCCCGACCTGAGCCTGGCCGAGAGCGCCGGCGTGGCGGTTGGACGCGGCATTCAAGTCAACGCCCAGCTGCAAACCTCAGTACCGGGCATCTATGCCCTGGGTGACTGCATCGAGATCGGCGGGCAACTGCTGCCTTACCTGGCACCGATCAACCAGGGCATCCAGGCCCTGAGCAAAACCCTGCTCGGCCAACCGACCGCCGTCGACTACCCCTTGATGCCCGTCACGGTTAAAACCCCGGCCGCGCCGCTGTGTCTGTTGGCGCCTGCCAGCGCCTGCGAGGGTCAATGGCGCTGCACGCCGACCGAGGATGGCTTGAGTGCCGGTTTCTACGATGACCGCGGCCAGCTCAATGGTTTTGTCCTGCTTGGACGCCAAGCGCAAACGCAACGCAGCGCATTGCTGCAGTCCTGTCAGCACTCTCAGCAGGCAGTTGCCTGAGGCCAGACACATGAAAAACACGATCAACCTGCCTTACGACGATGCGAGTTGCGGCTGGTATGCAGCGTTGCCCGATCAACCGGCCTGCAGACGCCTGTCCGGCGAACAGCGTGCCGACTACGCCGTCATCGGCGCGGGCTTTGCCGGCCTGGCGGCGGCTCGTCGCCTGGCCGAGCATCATCCGCAAGCCCGTATCCTGTTGGTGGATGCGCAACGGGTCGCCCATGGGGCCTCAGGGCGCAACTCGGGATTCGTGATCGACCTGCCGCACAAGTTCGCCCTCGAGCATCCGGACCCCGCGCACAAACAGCGCTTGCTGTCGCTTAACCGCGCCGCGATTGCGCAGTTGCAGGGCCTGGTGCAAACCCATGGGATCGATTGCCAATGGTCCCATGCCGGCAAGTATCAAGGCGCCGTCGGCGAACGTGGCCTGGCCTACCTGGATCATTTCGAACGCCTGATGAGCGACCTCGGCGAACCGTTCCGCCGGGCCGATAGCGCGGAGCTGGCCAAGGTGTTGGGCACCGGCCATTATCGCGGCGCCATCTACACCCCCGGCTGCTACCTGATGCAACCGGCGGCGCTGGTCACGGGTCTGGCCCGGACCTTGCCGGCCAATGTCGAGTTGCTGGAAGAATCACCCATCCAGCGCCTGGAGCGCGACGGCCGTGGCGGCTGGATCTTGCACGGCACGGCAGGGCAGATACGTACCCCGCAGTTGCTCCTGGGCACGAGCATCTTCACCCAGGAGTTCGGTTACCTGCGCAATCGCCTGTTACCCGTCATGACCTTCGCCAGCTGGACCCGTCCCCTGACCGATGCGGAGCTGGCGACCTACGGCGGCCAACTGGACTGGGGGCTGACCCCGGCGGATCACGCCGGCACCACGGTGCGCATGACCCAGGACCGCCGCCTGATTATCCGTAACACCTACAAGCACGTACCCAAATACGGTCGCAGCACCAGCGATGCCATGCGTTCGAAAGTGCAGGATGCGCACCGCAAGGCCTTCTTGGTGCGCTTCCCGCAGTTGGCGCAGGTGCCTTTCAGTCACACCTGGGGCGGCGTCTACGCGATCTCGCGTAACTTCACCAACTTTTTTGGCGAACTGGAAAACGGTGTCTATGCGTCGGCGTGCGACAACGGCGTCGGTGCCGCCTGGGGCACCATCTCCGGGACGATGCTGGCTGATCTCGCGGTGGGGGCAGAATCTGCCCAGCTCAACGATATCCGTGCGGTGACCGGCATGCCGTCGCTTAACCCGCCGGAACCCTTTCTCGGCCTGGGCGTTCGTTCGCGCATTCGCCTGGCGGCCTGGAACAGCCGGAGCGAGCTATGAGCCCGGCGGATAAAGGCTGCCGCCGGGTGCTGCGCATCGACCATCAGGACCTGGACTTTACCTTTCGAGGTGGCCCGCCAGGCGCCGCGTATGTGGCGCGAGCCCTCAACAACGAAGTCTCGCCGAACATCGGTGTGGGTTTTGCCCGCTGGGAAGGGGCGCAAGTGGCCTGGACGGTGCTGTATGACGAGGTGATTTTCGTCATCGAAGGGTGCTTCGAGTTGCAGGTCGGCGACGAGCTGTTTGCCGTCACTCCCGGCCAGTTGCTGTGGATTCCCGAAGGCACCGAACTGGTTTATGGCGGGCACGCGTTGTTCGGGTATGTGGTTCACCCGGGTAACTGGAAGCAACTGCACGGTTTGGCTTGAACCATCATTATTCAGGGAGTCGGTACGGTGATAACACTGACAAGAACCTTCGGCGCCCTCTACCTGGCCAGCTTGTTGATGCAACTGGGATCGACCTTGCTGATGACCTATCTGGCGCTGCGCCTCAATGCTTTGGGTGCGAGCGAAACGGCGGGTGGCGCGTTGATGGCCGCCAATGCCCTGGGGATGGTGCTGGGTGGCTGGGTCGGGCGCAGCCTGATCGCTCAGGTCGGGCACATTCGCACCTACGCCGCTTGCGCGGCAACGATTGCGGCGGCGGTCCTGGCCCATGAGTTCAGCACGTCCCTGGCCTTCTGGCTGGTACTGCGGGCGCTGGTGGGACTGGCCATGATGTGCCAATTGATGGTGCTGGAAAGCTGGCTCAACGACCAGGCCCGGACCGAGCAGCGCGGCGGTGTCCTGGCGCTGTACATGGTCGCCAGCTACGTCGGCATGATGCTCGGACAATTGGCCTTGAGTCTCGACGAGGGGCTGGGAATCCGTGCGCTGTTGGCTGTGGCGATGGTGTTCGCCCTGTGTTCGGTGCCGGTGGCGCTAACCCGCCGCACGCATCCCATGGCGGTACACGCGACCTCGATTGACCTGCGCTTGTTCCTGCGGCGCGTTCCACAGGCATTGGGGACGATCCTGGTGTCGGGCATGCTCAATGGCAGCTTCTACGGCCTGGCTGCGATCTATGCGAGCAAGCAAGGATTGGGCACGGCGCAGGTCGGTCAGTTCCTGGCGTTGACCATCGGTGCCGGGCTATTGGCCCAGTTGCCGTTGGGCTGGCTGTCGGACCGGCTGCCCCGGGCGAGCCTGATCCGCGCGGTGGCGGTATTGCTGGTACTCATCAGCCTGCCGCTGGGGTTCGCTCAAGCGCCATCGTTCACGACATTGCTGTGGTTCGGTGCCGGCATCGGTTTTCTGCAGTTCTGCCTGTACCCGCTGGGCGTGGCGTTGGCCAATGACAACATGGAGCCGTCCTTGCGCGTTTCGCTCTCGGGCATGCTGTTGATCACCTTTGGGGTCGGCGCCTGTATCGGGCCACTCATTGCGGGGGCGCTGATGGAAGGCTTCGGTGCGTCGAGCTTTTATTTTTTCCTCGGGGGCAGCGCCGTGTTGCTGGCCCTGTTCGTAGGGCAGGCGAAAGTCACGCTCTTGAGCGAACAGGGGGCCTGCGAAAGTACCCTGGAAACAGGCGCTTGATTGCGTCCTATTGATGCGTTTTTCTCATGAGTCGGTGACGAAAAATGGTTTGAGCGCTGGTCAGCTTTAAACGATCTTGGTGACGCTGCCAAAGGCGTAATAAACCGGAATTTACCTGCAGGTGAAACCGTCCTGGTGTCATTCGATACCAGGCGATAAGCGAACTGCGGAACATATCCAAACCCTTAAACAAAAACAAAAGGGGAAAACAATGCGTGCTCAATCCGGCCTGTTGAAAGGCCTTAATCCGAATGTGACCGTGGCTTCGATATTAGCGGTGATCATATTTGTCGTGTTCTGTGCATTTAAAGACGAGCAGGCAGCCAAGGCTTTTGAAATGGCTTCGGTGTTTATCCTGCATAACTTCAAATGGTATTACATCGCCCTGATCAGTGGCGTGCTGGGCGTACTGCTTTATATATCGATCAGCCGTTTCGGCAACTTGAAACTTGGCACCGAACAGGATGTTCCCGAGTTCAGTTTCGCCTCCTGGATTGCCATGCTGTTCAGCGCGGGAATGGGCATCGGACTGATTTTCTGGTCCGTGGCCGAACCCATGCTGCACTACGCCGACAACCCGTTTTCCAAAGGCTTGACGGACGAGTCCGCGACCCTGGCGATGCGCATCACCCTGTTCCACTGGGGCCTGCATCCATGGGCGATCTTCTCCATGATTGGCTTGAGCCTGGCGTACTTCGCCTACCGTAAAGGTTTGCCGCTGGCCCTGCGATCGCTGCTTTATCCGCTGATTGGCGATCGTATCTACGGCTGGGTCGGCCATGTGGTCGATATCATGGGGGTGGTGATCACGGCCTTTGGCGTGTCCCAGTCCCTTGGCCTCGGTGTGGTGCAGATCAATACCGGATTGCATCAGGTATTCGGTATTCCGGTCAGTGTCGGCTTGCAGTTATCGATCATTCTGTTTGTCAGTATCGTTGCTTGTATTTCGCTGTTGGCCGGACTGTCCAAGGGAATGAAGCGTATCTCCACGCTCAATATGTACCTGTCGTTCATCCTGATGCTGGCCGTGTTGGCAATCGGTCCTACACGTTACATTCTCAACCTGATGTTTGAATCCACCGGCGACTATGTGCAAAACATAGTTGGCTTGAGTTTCTGGATGGACACGCAGAAAGACAGCGAATGGCAAAACTGGTGGACGGCGTTCTACTGGCCATGGTGGATGACCTGGGGTCCTTTTGTCGGCCTGTTCATCGCGCGCATTTCCAAAGGCCGGACCATCCGTGAACTGGTGATCGGGGCGCTGGTGGTACCGACCCTGGTGACCATCCTGTGGATGTCGGTGTTCGGTGGCGCGGCGCTGAAAAACGAACAGCAGGACAGGCAGGCCTACCAGGCATCCGTCGCCAGCCAGGTGGTGACCCAGGAGCAGCCGAAGTTCGAAGGCGGCACCGTGTTGCTCGCCACCAAGAAAGAGACCACCGCGGCCATGTTCACCTTGCTGCAGTCGCTCGATGGCCAGGCCATGGGTGCCGCGCTGTCGATACTGGTTTGCGTGTTGCTGGGTGTGCATTTCGTCACCACTGCGGATGCCGGTACCCAGGTTCTGTGCACCTTGTGTGCGTTGGGCAGCACCAATCCGCCGAACTGGATCAGGCTGCTCTGGTGCATTCTTGAAGGTGCCATTGCCGCAGGGTTGTTGCTGGCCGGGGGACTCAAGGCCATTCAGATGGCAAGTATCGCCGCCGGTTTGCCGATCGCCATGTTGCTGTTGGTAATGTCCTATACGCTGATCCACAGCTTGCGCAAGGAGATGCCGAGCGTGCCGGCCTGGGCGCCAGCGCTGGATCGCCTGCCGCAGCAGGGGCGTTCTTCACAGGAGGGGCGTGAAGCTCTGGCGGCCACTGCCGCCTGATAAGCCTTGCTGAGGCATGCGTGAACACACCGCGACCGTCTGCTGCCAACACAGCTGACGGTTGCGGTTTGATGACTTCCTGCAGATTTCGATCCCTGCATTCCTGCGCATTCTGTTCACAGTGTTTATCCGCCAGGGCGCTGTTTGGCGCCCGGGCAAACCCCTAGCATCGTCTCTACCGAAGGAACCCGGGCCAAGGGTTCCAGAGGTACCCATCAGCCACCCTGAACGAGACGGTGAACCCCATGAAAAGAATCGCGATTTTCCTTGCACTCGGTTGCATCGGTGCCCAGGCCTTTGCCGAAGAAAGCCATGCCAGAATCTCGGCCAACAAGCCACCGATCGAGACCTACACCTACGGTTCGAGACTGGACATCAAGAAGGTCATTTCCGTGACCGATGTCGCGCCAGAGTGCGGTCCGGTTTCGGCGCAGATGACCTACGAAGATTCCCAGGGCCTGCGCCATGTCATGCAGTATCAAGTCATGGGCACTGGGTGCTCGAACGGTTGAGTACGGCGGTGACGATGGAGGGTCGACACTCCATCCTCAGATGTTTGTAGTGCGTTTAGATGAACGGGCAATTTTGTCATCGTCAGCCAGCAACCCGGGCAGGTAGTCCTTGAGAAACTCCACCCAGGTTTTTATTTTTGCATCGACGAATTTTCGTGAAGGGTAGATGGCGAACAGGTTCAACTCTTCAAAATGGTACTGCGGCAGAACCCGCACCAGGGTGCCTGCCTTGAGGCTGGCCACGGCGGACGCGATCGGCTGGATGCCAATGCCCATGCCGCGGGTGATGGCGACGGTCATGGCATCGGCGGTATTGACGTGAAACGGCGACACCGGTGTGTTGACGGCCTCCACGCCTTCGGGCCCCTCGAATACCCAGTGCTCGGCCGGCATCACCGTGTTGACGATTCTCAGGCAATCATGTGTGCCGAGTGAACCCGGCGTGTCGGGTATTCCTCGTTTTTCCAGGTAGGTCGGCGAAGCGCAGAGAATGCTGTAGGTGATGCCCAGCCGCTGGGCGACGAAGCCCGAGTCGGGCAGGTCGCGCGCCAGCACGATCGACATGTCATAACCTTCTTCCAGTAGATCGGGCAGCCGATTGGTCAAGGCCAGGTCAAACAGGACCGAGGGGTGTGTCTCGCGGTATTTGGCAATGGCGTCGATCACGTAGTGGTTGCCGATGGCCGACATCGCGTGAATCTTCAGGCGGCCCACGGGGGTGACCTGTGCGGTGCCTGCTTCCTCCTCCGCTTCTCGCAGTTCTTCCAGAATCTTCTCGCAGCGTTCCAGATAGCGCGTGCCGGCTTCGGTCAAGGCCAGGCGCCGGGTCGTACGGTTGATCAGGCGGGTTTGCAGGCGGGCCTCGAGACTGGAGACCGCCTTGGAAACGTTGGTCGTGGTGGTGTCCAGCAAATGCGCGGCTGCGGTAAAGCTGCCGCTCTGGGCGACCGCCAGGAAAAAACGCATGCTCTGGAATACATCCATCGTTGTCGTCTCTTGGGTCAACCAAAAAAAAGGACGGCACATGACCGTCCCCTCCAGGCCTGTCATTGTTTGCGCGGGATGAACCCCGGTACTCCGGTTTCCACTACGGAATTGAAGCGTATCCGCGTTGTGATCTCCTGGTGAATTTCCAGCATGGCCCTGTGGGGCAGGGTGGTGATATGGAAGTTTTCCTGGATATGGGCGGGTGTCGCCGAGGTGGTCAGGAACGCGACACCGCGCTGTACCGCCCAGGCCAGTGCGACCTGGGCCGGGGTTCTTTGCAAGTGCCGGGCGATGCCCAGGATCACTTCGTCCTCCAGCACGTTCGGTTCCATGCCGTGGCCCAGCGGCGCGAAGGCCAGGAGGATGATCCCGTGTTCCTTGCAGTACTCCAGCAGTTCCCATTCCGGCAGGTACGGGTGGGATTCGACTTGCACCACCGCGGGTTTGATTCGCGCCACGGCGACGATTTCTTTCAGCGCCTCCAAGGTGATGTCCGACAGGCCGATGGACCTGCAACGACCTTGATCGACCAGTTGCTCAAGGGCCCGCCAGGTGTCGATCAGGGTTACACCAGAGTCGTAGAGGACATGGCCGAAGGCATCCCTGGGGTCCTGGTCGTCCCCGGCCTGGAACGCGAAGGGCGTGTGGATCAGATAGCAATCGATGTAATCCACCTGCAGCCGTCGGCAACTGGCTTCAAAGGCCGGCAACACCCGTTCGGGGCGGTGGTTGGTGTTCCACAGCTTGGTGGTGATGAACAGGTCTTCGCGCCGGGCCTTGCCCGCGTCCATGAAAGCTTGCAGGGCAACGCCGACCGATTCCTCGTTGCGATAACGCTCGGCGCAATCGAAATGACGGAACCCGGTTTCCAGCGCGTGGGTGATCGCCTGGGTGGTGACGCCGAGGTCCTTGAACAGGGTGCCGAAACCCACGGCGGGCATCTGCCCAGAACCGTGATTGAGGGCAAACCGGGTATCTCGCAGTTCATCGTGAAAGGCTTCGTAGGACATGTCTTGACTCCAACTACCGAGGCCGCAGCCTCTACTGATACGAACGTTGTGGTGCCTGGCGGCTGGCCAACCGTTGCTCGGCCACGCCGACGGAGTTGCCGCCGAGGGCTACAAAAAGCTGCACGGTGTCGAGGTATTGCGCGGTCTTGACGCGGATCTGGCTCAGCAGCGCCTGTTGGTAGGCGCGCTCGGCTTCGAGCACCTGGAGCGTGCTGTTCTCGCCCAGGGCATATGCTTGCCGGTTCAGACGCAAGCTGGTGTCGGCCGCTTGCAGTGCATCCTCCTGGGCGCGAAATTCCTGCGCGTCGTGGTTGATTGCTTGCAGCGTGTCCGCGACCTGGCCGAACGAGCTGATGACGGTCTGCTGGTAGTCAGCGAGCGTGGCGTTGTAACCCTCGACGGCGGCCTGTTGTTCAGCCTTGAGGGTTCCGCCGTTGAAGATCGGCCCGGCGATTCCCACCGCGAACCCCCAGAGTGCGGCGCCGCCATTGCCTGATGCGGCCTGGGCCAGGGAGGCGGACAACGTCACCCGCGGATAGAGATTGGCGGTCGCCACGCCGACCGCGGCGCTGGCAATGTGCAGCTCGGCCTCGGCCTGGCGCACGTCCGGACGGTCGTGGGCCATTTCCGAGGGCAGGCTGACCGGCACGTTCGACGGCAAGGCAAATTCGTCGAGGTCAAAGTCCGGCGCAATCCAGTCAGCCGGGCCCTTGCCCGTCAGGATAGACAGCGCATGGCGCGCAGCATCCCGTTGCTGGGCCAGGGGCGGCAGCAACGTACGGTCCTGGGCAAGCCGGGTCTCTGCCAGCGACACATCGACCTGGGTGGTGGTGCCGCTGGCATGGGCCGCGCGCACCAGTTCGAGGTTGCGGGTGTCGTTGTCCAGCAAGGTCTCCACGGCCTGCATCTGCGCATTGGCAGAAGCCACCAGCAACGCCTGGCTGGCGACCTCGCCGGTCAGGGTCAGGTACGCGGCTTCGTAACGATGCTTTTGCAAGTCGCTAAAGGCTTGCTGCTGTTCGACGAGCCGCTTGTTGCCACCGAAGACATCGAGGTCGAAACCCACCCGCGGCCCGATTGCATAAAAGTTGGTGACCGACGGGTCCTTGGTGTTGTGCAGCCGTTGGCGACCCGCTGCCGCAGCGAAGTCGACCTGCGGATACAGCGCGCCTCGTGCCGCAGCCACCGATTGTGATGCCTGCCGTATCGTTGCATCGGCAGCGACCAGCTCCAGATTGCCGTCGATGGCCCGGCGCACCAGTTGGTCGAGCGTGGGCGAGCCAAAGGCGGACCACCATTGCCCGGTGACCTTGTTGCCCAGGGCAATGCGCTGCGAACTCCCCTGGCCAAGACGCTGCTCGGCCTGTTGATCGTAGTGCTGCGATTGGCTCGTCGGCGGGGCCTTGAAGTCAGGGCCGACGGTACAGGCAGAGAGCAAGACCATTGCCGACACTGCCGCGATTTTCGTTGGGAACAGATGACTGGATTTCATTGCACAGACTCCACGAAAATTAATTGGCCGGTATCGGTTTGCGCAGAAAGACCACCAGCGGGCTGACCACCAGCATCGCCACCAGCAGGATCTTGAACTGGCCGATAACGGCGATGAACGCGGCCTGATGGGTGATCATGTGGTTAAGCCCTTCGAGTGCCGGCAACGACATCGACGCCGTGCCCCCATGAGCGGCAGCGCGATAGGGCGTCACGTTGGCGGCCAATGCCAGGTGCATCGCCTGGGTATTGTTGAAGAAGAAAATCTGCACGATCGCTACGCCCAGGGTGCTGCCGTAGACCCGCGAAAGATTGAACAGGCCGGTCCCCTCCGCCCGAAGTGCGGGGTCAAGGGTGCTGAACGCGACCTTGGTCAGTGCCGGCATCAGCAGGCCGATGCCGATGCCCTGGATGGCCCCGGCAACCGCCACCGGCGACCAGTCCATCAAGGGCGAATAGTCGAGCATCAGCCCGTTGGCAAAGATCACCAGGGCCACGCCTGCCGCCACGAATAGCCGGCGATCGAAACGCTCGGGCACCCAGCCCATCAGCACAAACGCACCCACCAGCCCGATGCCACGCGGGATGGTCAGGGCACCGGTGGTATCTGGGGGGTAGCCGAGAATTTCATCGAGCATCGGCGAGGTCAGCGCCATGGTCGAGAGCAGCACGAAACCCACGGCGAAAAAGATCAGCGTCGACAGCACGAAATTGCGATCACGGAACAGGCGCTTGTTGAGGAAATGCGTCTTGCTGGTCAATACGTGCACCATGAACAAGTACAACCCCAGCCCACAGGCCAGTGCTTCGATCCAGATTTCCGGCGAATCGAACCAGTCCAGGCGTTCGCCGCGGTCGAGCAGCATCTGCAGGCCGATCAAGGCCAGGGTGAAACTGCCGAAGCCGAAGAAGTCGAAAGAAGGCGCTTCCTCGGGTTTTTTCTCGGCCAGCAGCAGGGCCACGACCAAAAAGATGTACGCCGACAACGGCAGGCTGATGTAGAAGATCGGGCGCCAATCGAAATGCTCGGCGATCCAGCCACCGATGCTTGGGCCGCTGACGATGCCCAGGAGCACGATGGCGGTCCAGGTCGCACCAAATTTCATGCGCTTCTCGGGCGCCAATGTCTCCATGGCAATTGCCATCGACAGGGGCGCCAGCACGCCACTGGCCAGGCCCTGGATGATCCGCGCAGCAATAAATTGCAGCGGCGTCGTGGCCACCGTCGCGAGCAGCAAACCGAGGACGAAGACAGCCAGCGCGGCTTGATAGACAAGCTTCAGGCCAAGACGTCCGGCAAGCCACTGGGCAATCGGCAGGGTAATGGCGCTCGCCGCGAGGTACGCCGTGAAAATCCATCCGGCCTGGTCGTCAGTCATCGACAGGGTGCCTTGAATCAGCCGCAGCACCGCATTGGGCAGCGGCAGGTTGGCGGACTGCATGTAAGTGGCGAGCAGCACCGCCAATCGAAGCGAGTGCGCACGGCCCGGATCCGCGGATGTCTGTGCATGGGCGTTCATCAGAAGTTACCTGCGGTCAGCAGCGACTTGAGCGGGTGCCACCATGGCGTGCGATGTCCGGTATCGACCTCGACTGTGGCACTGGTGCCGGAAAACAGTGGCAGGGCAGGGTCCGCGTCATCCAGTTCGAGGCGAACCGGTACCCGCTGGACCACCTTGACCCAGTTACCGGTGGCGTTTTCCGGCGGCAGCAGGGCGAAGTCCGACCCGGCGCCAGGGCTCATGCTGGTCACGTGGGCCTTGAACACGTGCCCGGGGTAAGTGTCGATGCTGATGCGCGCTTCCTGACCTGCTCGCATGTGCGTGACCTGGGTTTCCCGGAAGTTGGCCTCGACCCAGATCTCATGGTCGCTGATCAACGCGAAGGCGGGTGCGCCGCTGTTGAGGTAGTTGCCCACCTGCAAGTCGTCGACCTTGGCAACTATGCCGTCAGCAGGCGCATAGACCGTGGCGTAGGCAAGGTACAGCTGCGCTTCATCGAGCTGCGCCTTGGCTTCACGCACCGAAGGGTGACTGTCGGCCTCGATGTTCGGGTTGCCGTCCAGGGCGACGACGGTGCTGGCGATCTGTTGTTCGATCGAGGCAATGCGTTGCCGCGCGATCTTCAGGTCGGTTTCCGCGCGCTCATAAATGGCCCGGGAAACAAAGTCGGTCGCAACCAGCGCTTTCTTGCGGGCGAATTCCTTCTGGTCAAAGTCCGCTGACTCTTTGGCCGATTGCAGTTCTGCCTGCTGTTGACGGTAGCTGGCCTTGAGCCCATCGATGCGCAGCCGCGCGACACTCAGTTGCGCTTGCGCACGATCGATTGCGATATGCAGGGGCTTGGGGTCGAGGCGAAACAGCACTTGGCCCTTGCTGACCTTCTGGTTGTCCTGGACGGCGATGTCCACGACCTGCCCGGAAATCCGTGCATTGACCGAGGCCTTGGCCACCCGGGCGTAGGCGTTATCGGTGGTAACGAAGGGTTCGCCAGCCACGTAGTACGCATAGCCAATGACAGCGAAAAGGGTAGGCAGGCCCACCATGAGCCAAGGCCGCAGCTTCTCCTTCAGGGGTTTGTTGATCGGCGATTGGGCCTCATAGGCCTGCGAAGCCTTGATGTCGATGGATTGAGTCATGATCGAATGGACCTTTAACCGGGAAGGCGGGCCTGCAGCAATCGCCTGGCACCGACGTCAATGAATGTTGTGGTAAAGCAAACCCGCAGGTGCTTGGGAGGATCGCTCCGGCACCGCTGTTTCGTCGCTGCAACACCCGGTTTGAGCTGCGCTTGAACAAACATGAATCAAGGAATTTGTGGTTCCTTATTTTTGTGCGATTGTGTAAAAATATCCCCGCATCCACCTTCCTGCAAGGATTTTATACGACATGGCACAAAATAAAGTGACAGCGGGCAAAGGCCGCGGCCGACCCCGCGCGTATGACCCGCAGACAGCGTTGCAACAAGCGCTCGGTGTGTTCTGGAGCACTGGCTATTCCGGCGCCTCCCTGGACAGCATCGCCACCGCGGCCGGGATGAATCGCCCCAGCCTCTATGCGGCCTTTGGTGACAAACATGCGCTGTACATCAAGGCGCTCGAGCAGTACTGGGAGTTTGCCGCCGCCGACATGCAGGCCGCGCTGGCCGACAACCAACTGACGTTGTGCCAGGCGCTGATGCGTTTCTACGAGGGACAGTTGTCGATCTACTTTTCGGGCGACGGTCAGCCACGTGGCTGCTTCGCGATTGGCACGGCGACCACCGAGGCTGTCGAGGATCCGCAGATCCGAGCGGTGCTCAGTGATCGCCTGAGCAGGTTGGATGCCGATCTGGAGGCGCGCCTGCGCAGGGCCATTGCATCTGGCGAATTAAAAGACGATGTCGATGCAGGAGCCCTGGCGGTGCTCGCTTCATCGCTGCTGCACAGCATTTCGATCCGTGCGCGAGCCGGCAAGTCGCGTGAGGAATTGACGGCGCTCGCACGTAATGCGGTCGGTGTGATCTGCGGTGAGTGAAGGGCTCGACGATATACTGGCGCCACAATTGGACGTGGTTTTTTGCGGCATCAACCCAGGCGTGACTGCCGCGGCCCAGGGGCATCATTTTGCCGGTCGGGGCAATCGTTTTTGGCGCACATTGCACCTCGCCGGTTTTACGTCACATCAACTTCAGCCGGAGCAAGACCAGGACATTCTGCGCCATGGCTGTGGTTTGACCGCCGTGGTCCAGCGGCCGACGGCGCGGGCGGACCAGCTGTCGGCCCATGAATTTGTCGCGGCCGCGGCGGCTTTCGAACAAAAGATCGCCGGTATTGCGCCACGTTTCGTGGCGTTTCTCGGTAAGGCGGCGTACTGCGCCTTGTCCGATCAGCGCGACGCTGCCTGGGGACCGCAGCCGAAGACATTCGGCAATGCCGCGGTCTGGGTCCTTCCCAACCCCAGCGGGCGAAATCGTGCCTTTTCCCTTGAGCAATTGGTCGCTGAGTACAGCCAACTGTATGTTGCACTGGGCGCGCGCCTGTTTTAGCGCGAGAGTCCAGAAAAGTCTTGGGTGTGCACCAAGGACGCGCCTGACGCCATTTTTTCCGGCCCTGAATATCGCTCGCCCAGACCCGTTCCGTGGCTCTGTGTGGCAGTGATCGGCTGTCCGATGGGAGGCGATCTACGCCGACGCTCGACGGCATCTTCGTTGCATTGGTTTATTTGTGCGATGGGTGATTTGACGGCGTTTTTATAAGAGGCCACTGCATGCATAAACACTTGCTGTCTCTGACAATTCACTTAGGCTGCTTACGTCGTTTTTTTGACGTTATCCGCCGCCGTTTTATATTTCTATTTATTATTGTGACGTGCTATTGACGTACTGGCTATCTGCTTATAGGCTCCATTTAGCCTGATTCAGATTTCCTCAATCGACTCATCCCAAACCCTCAGCGCAGGGAGGCGGTTATATGCGGACGACAGTTTTCATTAAGTTGATTGTGTTATTTGCGACTCTGAATGGAGTAGCCGTTGCCACTGCCCAAGCAGCCAATTTGCCCTATGAAATTAGTCGCATAAGTAGCGCTTGCGAGGGTGCAAGGACTCAGGCAGCCGTGGCTTCGACCGAAGCTGCGACTGCGGCGTCGACGAGCCTTGGTACAGTCCATGGTGGCTCTTCGCTAGATGCCAAAAGTGCCAAAATTTCCAACGCTGATAATGGATCCAAGTCGGGAGTAAATGCTTCCGTCAATAGTTCAGCATGCGACGGTTTAATGACGGAAGTTGCCAAGCAGCCGTTCGCGATTAATTCAGTACAAGACAAGGGGCTGGCGGGTGATTCGGCGTTTCACGACACTCAGCCCAATGCAGTCCCGGTCTCTGCGGTTGTATGGTTATTCTCTTCCGCACTATTAGGTTTCATCGTTGTCGCCAATCGGCGCAAGATTTAAGTGTGAGTTTTGCGAAATAGTTTTTCTTGTGGGTGCTACAGGCCTAAAGAGGACGCTGATTGTAACGGTTGATCCTCATTAGATGAGCTAACCAGGCGGAGGATTCCAGATGCTGCGTTTAATGTTACCTGCACTGTGTGCGCTGGCGATCTTGCCCGGCGTGGCCCGTGCCGCCGAAGACAACTCCTATCTCCTGAACGCTGGAGACAAGGTTGAAGTGTCCATTTGGGGCGAGCCAGCGGAAAAAATAGAGCGCGTAGATGTGCTGCCCAATGGCTACATCACTTTGAAGCTGGCGGGGCCGGTCAAGGTCAAAGGGCTTGATACGGCTCAAGCTGAAAAGATAATCACTGAAAAACTCACGAAATATTATCCCGATCCGGTAGTCAGCGTTGTGGTAACCGAGGCCAAGGGCAA
Organism: Pseudomonas sp. EB271-G4-1; assembly: GCF_058791355.1. Taxonomy (NCBI): domain Bacteria; kingdom Pseudomonadati; phylum Pseudomonadota; class Gammaproteobacteria; order Pseudomonadales; family Pseudomonadaceae; genus Pseudomonas; species Pseudomonas sp. EB271-G4-1. Next base: position 4,088 of record NZ_JBYTEO010000062.1, on the reverse strand, counting down.
TGTCGTCTATGTCCAGGGCAAGGTAATCAAGCCCGGCAAGGTGCAGATGAACGGTGAGACCGATGTGCTGCAAGCCTTGAGCGAGGCTGGCGGGTTGGACAAGTTCGCTGACAAGGACGAAATCAAGCTCTTGCGGCGCGAAGGGAAAAAACAGAAAGTACTGCTCGTCAACTACGACGATCTGATCGCCGGACGTGACATGTCCACTAACTTTGAACTTCAGGCCGGCGATACGCTGGTCGTTCCCTGACATTGCGCGATGCATTAAGGATTAACTTGCGTTCATTGCAAACAACCGGAGTGGTGATGGCAATATTGACTTTGCCATGTTCCGGCATGACCTACGCCGGCGCCTGGCAGTCGGCAGTTGCGCTGCCCATGACAGTCGAGCACGACAGCAATCCATTGCTCTTGACGAGTGACGAGAAAGCGATCACGCGAACGATCATTGCCCCCGATTACACGCTGGTGGGTAATTTTGATCGGGACCAGTGGAAGTTTGGCCTCGGTGTCAATGTGGAGCGCTCGTCCGATACCGACGTCGTGTCCAATCGAGAAGACCCGAGGCTATCGTTTGGTTGGCAGCGTGAGACCGAAAAGGGTGGCTATGGACTCACGGCGAGATACATCGAGAGTTCGACGCTTTCCACTGAAGTCCAGCAAACCGGTGTCACAGACTCGACCGATGGCACGCAAAAGCTCTCGAACATCGGCGGTAACTGGCGATCCGCGGTGACCGAGCGCAGCAGCCTGGTCGACGAAATCGACCTCACCCATGTCGAATACGACACCGCCTCGCTGACCAACTACGATGAGCTGACCAACCGTCTCAGCTGGCTTTATCAATGGAATGAGCGGGTCGAACTGTTCACCCGATTCGAAGCGACGCGTTATGAGCCCAAGGACGACACCAGCACCCTGGGCTCCTCGAACAGCTACACCCCGGTGGTCGGCGTGAACTACCAGATCTCCGAGCGGTTTACGGGATCTGTGTACGGCGGTATGAACAAGGTATCCAACAGCAACAGTGGTCCCACTGGCCAGGGTGGCGTGAGCCTGCGTTACACCGGTGAGCGTGTCGAGACCAATGCCGAAGCCAGTCGCAGCACGATCGCCAACGGGGAGAACGGCCTGGTCGAGTCCGATGAGCTTCGGGGTAACTGGAGTTATCTACTCGACGAGACCAGTCGTGTCGGTGTTGATGGCTCCTGGCAAAAAACCAAAGGGGACGCGCCCAGTACCTTTCGCACATACGGCGCGTTTGTGAGTCGCGAGCTCTCGCCTTTTTGGCTTGCACGCCTATCCTTCACCTACAAAGAGCGCGAGCGAGACGGCTTGCCAAATGCCGATGCCAACATCATAGGGATGACCTTGATCTATAGTCACCCCGACTTCTGACCTTCAGCAGCGTGGTATTTATGTCCTCTGAATACGAAATGTCGGTCAACGACTACATTGCAGTAATCAAGCACCGGGCCTGGCTGTTGATTGTGACGGGGGCCGTGATAATCGGGGCGGCTGTATTGGTGGCGACCTCCATGCCACCGATCTATCAGTCGTCCGGAACTATCCTGGTGGAATCTCAGCAGATTTCGCCGGACCTGGTGGCGGGGAACAATAATACCTTTGCTGACGAGCGCATCGAAGTCATCCGCCAGCGTGTGATGACCCGTGAGCACTTGGAGGCGATCATCAACAAGTACAATCTTTTCGAAACGGGCAGCCGGCGCCTGACCCTGACCGAAAAGATCGAAGAGATGCGCAATGCGATTTCCGTCGCCCTGGTCAGTGCGGCGGTGAAGGGGCGAGGCGAGGTAACGATTGCCTTCCGCCTTGCCTTCGAGCACAGGGAGCCAGAAGTCGCGAACGAAGTGGCCAACGAACTGGTGACGCTGTTCCTCAATGAGAACATCAAGCAGCGCACCGAGCGCGCCAGTGAAACCACGGAGTTCCTGACCCAGGAGGCGAACAAGCTGCGCACTGAGCTGGAAGTGCTGGAGAACAAACTGGCGGACTTCAAGCAAGCCCATGGCAACGCGTTGCCTGAGCATCAGGAACTGCGCATGAACATGTTGTCGCGCTCTGAACTCGAGCTCAAGGATATCGACCGTGACTACAAGGCGGCCAACGAGGATTTGCGCTTCCAGGACCTGGAACTGTCGGCGGCCCATGCCGGTCTGTCGATCAAGCAGGGCACGGCAGGTGCGGCCGCTGAACCGGTAGAGGATCTGGCCAGCCTCAAGGCCGAGTACGCCCGGCTGCTGACGATCTACACCGAAGCCCACCCGGATGTTCGGACGGTCAAACGCAAGATCGCCGCCATGCAGGCCAGTCAAGGTCGCGGCGGTTCCGTCACGCCGGTCAGCCTGGACGTTGCCAGGGTCCAGGCGCGCATTGCCGCCTCGGAACAGCGCATGCGATCGCTGGCCGCGCAGAAGCAGCAGTTGTTGGACAAGATCGCGACCCTGGAAAGCCAGATTCTCGAGGCGCCGCAAGTGGAACGTGGCTTGGTCACGCTGATGCGCGACCATGAAAACGCACGCAAGAAATACGAAGAAATTCGCACCAAGGAGATGAGTGCGAAGATTACCGAAAGCCTGGAGCAGGAAAACAAAGCCGAGCGTTTTGTGCTGCTCGAAGCGCCGCTGATGCCGGAAAAACCGGTACGGCCGAACCGCAAGAAAGTCGTGGCCCTGGGCTTTGTCCTTGCGCCGGTAGGGGCGGGTGCACTGGTGATGTTGCTGGAGATGCTGAGCCAGCGGGTACGGGGTGTCGACGCGCTAACCAGTGTGCTGGGCAGGCGCGTACTGGTTGCCATTCCCTACATTCATACCCAGGCGGAACTGGCTCGTCGCAAACAGTGGCGAACGATACTGGTGCTCTGTGGCGTCTTGATGATCGTGGTCTCTCTGGTGCTCCTGCACTTCTTCTACATGCCACTGGATCTGCTGATGTTCAAGGCTCTGGCGCGGTTTGAATAAGGAATATTGCGATGGAAATTATTAAGCCACCTCTGGGTAAGGGCGAACAATCGCCTTCGTCAGGCCTGGTGCTCTCTTCATCCGGACAGCCTGCACCGCTCAATGCGCTCAGTTACGTACAAACCAAGGTTGTACCGTTGCGAGCCGAGCACCTGGAGCGCCATCGCATTGTCGCCTACAACAAGAATTCGAACATGGGCTGGGCGTTCGATCTGCTGCGTACCCAGGTCTTGAAGGCCATGGAGGAGAATGGCTGGCGCACGCTCGCCATCACCTCGCCGACGCCGGAGGCGGGCAAGTCGGTGTTGGCGATCAACCTGGCAATGAGTATCGCGCACCACACGACCAAGACGGCGCTGCTGGTGGATTTCGATCTGCGTTGTCCCAAGGTCGGTAGCTACCTGGGGCTGCCGATGGAAAAATCGCTCAATGAATTCCTGACCAACGAAGCAGAGCTGCAAGAGGTCCTGGTCAATCCGACCTTGCCGCGCTTTGTGGTCTTGCCGACGCGCGAACCGATTCCGCTCTCCACCGAGGTGCTGTCTTCGCCGGTGGTGGGCGATTTGATCGTTGATCTGCGCGAACGCTACAACTCTCGAGTTGTGATCTTCGATTTGCCGCCGGTGCTGAGTTCGGATGATGTGATAACTATCCTGCCCAAGTTCGACTGTGTCTTGCTGGTGGTTGCCAATGGCATGAATACCAAGAAAGAGATCGAGGAGAGTCTGCATCATCTGGGCAGGGCGAACCTGATTGGTACGGTGCTGAACAAGTCGGGGCCGGCGAAACGGCCTTACTAGGAATTGCCGCACGGCTCGCGGTTGTCCCCGATCAACTGTGGGAGCGAGCCTGCTCGCGAAGGTGGCCTGACGGCCGACCTATTGTTTGTTGTCTGAGTTCATATCCATTGGTGCGGTAAAGGCTGGATTTCGCTTTTACCTTAGGAGCCAGGCTTGCCGGCGAAGGCGTCCTGGCGGCCAATGGGGATTTGTGACTGAGTACATATCCATTCCTGCGGTAACGGTCACTTATGGTTTCGCCCTTACGGCGAGTCACTTGGAAGAGCCCCAAGTAACCAAGGGCTCTTGCCCCTGGCGTTCGGTGCCT
>NZ_JBYTEO010000061.1:0-39545 GCF_058791355.1 Pseudomonas sp. EB271-G4-1 | reverse complement strand
CCCACGCTCTGCGTGGGAATGCCGCCAGGGACGCTCCGCGTTCCGCTGACGACGCATTAATTGAGCCGTGCGCAACGGTGATGCGAAGCGTCACAGGAAGCCCTGTGTGAAATGGGTTGTCGGAGTACATATCACTCGGTGCCTCGCACAGTGGTTAACGGGGCGCCCGCGATCAAAAGCAAAGCGAGGCGGCCTTAAAAGCCGACCTGCTTTTGGTGATGCCTGTGTTCCCCTGTAGGAGCGAGACTGTCGAATCGTCGCACCGTCGCGATGGACGTCAACGATGACGCGGGAAACCTGACTCCCCGTGGTGCTCTCAGGTTCTACGTCGGAACGCCGCCCGGAGCATGCTCGTTCCTACAGGGGGGCATGCAGGTATTTTTCAAACCAGTCGCCAGCGAGCCTGGCGACTGCCTCCAGCGTGCCTGGCTCTTCAAAAAGATGCGTGGCGCGCTCCACGACTTCCAGCCGTTGCTCGCACCGCAGGGTCTGGCTGCTTTGACGATTCAAGCCCAACACCACCGGGTCCTGTGCACCGACAATCTGCAAGGTCGGCGCCTTGACCCGAGGCAGGGCCGGTCCAGCCAGATCGGTTCGCCCACCCCGACTGACCACTGCCCCTATCACTGGCGCACGCTCAGCGGCGGCCACCAGTGCTGCCGCCGCGCCGGTACTGGCGCCGAAGAGTCCGATGCGCAAAGCACGCAATTCGCGGTCACGCCCTACCCAGTCGATCACATCGATCAACCGCCTGGCCAGCAAAGGAATATTGAAGCGCAACTCCCCGCTGAGATTATCCAGGCGCTGCTCCGGTTCCGTTAGCAAGTCGAACAGCAGCGAAGCCAAGCCCCGATCGGCCAGGACATCGGCCACATATTGATTGCGCGGGCTCAAACGACCACTGCCGCTGCCGTGTACGAAGATGACCAGGGCGCGCGCGTTCGTCGGCAAACGCAAATCGGCGGACAATTCAACGCCCGGCAGGTCCAGGGATCGATATTTAGCTTCAAGCATCGCGATGTTCCATGTGGGAGGCGCCCGGCAATTCCCGCTGCCAGGCCCGTTGCATGAGATCGATGACCTCTTCGTCCGAGGTCTGGGAAAAATCCAGGTACCAGTAGCCGATCGACATCATCCACTCAGGGATGAGTGGGCAGATCACTTCGTCCACTTGCATGGACATATCCTCGACCGTTTCCCGGGGCGCAACCGGTACCGCGACGACGATGCGCTCGGGCGCCTGCATGCGCACTGCATGGATCGCTGCCATCATTGAAGAACCTGTCGCCAGGCCGTCGTCGATCAGGATCACCACTTGGTCCTTGAGTTGCGGTGGCGGGCGGTTTCCCCGATACGCCTTTTCACGTCGCGACAGCTCCAACGCTTCCCGGGCGACCACTGCCTCGAAACTGGCTCGATCAATCGGGTGCGCCCGCAGCGCGTCATCATTGAGGATTTGTACACCGCCGCTGGCAATGGCGCCCATGGCAAATTCCGGGTGCGAAGGCACACCGAGCTTGCGCACCAGCATCAGGTCCAGGCGCACCTTCAGGGCGGTGGCGACTTCATAAGCCACCGGGACACCGCCACGGGGCAAGGCGAGAATGATCACGTCAGGCCTGTTGGCATACTTGAGCAACGGTTCCACCAGGCGTCGGCCGGCCTCGGCGCGATCGGGCAAGGTGGTGTGTAATGACGGACTCTGGATCACGGCAACCTCCTGCGGCGTTGGCGAATGGCGCCTGGTAACCTGTGGCCTTGGCCGAACCGCGCTAAACGGCCAGGATGCTGCACGTCACCTGGTACAGGGTATGTTCGGTGGTGCTGCCCAATAGTTTGTCCAAGCCATGGGACTGGACCCTGCCCATCACAATCACGTCCATCTGTTGCTCATCGGCGAAGGCATGCAGCACGGCCACAGGATGGCCCTCGATGAAATGTCGCCGGTCAGCCGGCACGCCATACCGGCCAGCCAGGTCGAGGAAAGTTTTTTCATGGCCCTTGCGCAACTGACTGTAGAGGTCCGCGAGCGTCAAGCCCCCGCCGCCCATATCGCCCAGGAACAGCGCAGAAGCGTCGCAGGCATACACCAGGTGCAATTCGGCCTGACACTGGATAGCCAGGCTGGACGCCTGGTGGATGATCCGCTGATTGAGCTCGTCGTCCTGTACCAGGGGATTGGAAACATCCACCGCTGCCACGACCTTGCGCGGCAAAGGGTGATCACCTTCGCCTGGCAGGTAGACCGGTATCGGGCAATGACGCAACAGACGCCAGTCCAGCGGGGTAAAAAACCCACGCTTGAGCGCCGGTTCCCGTTGTACCTGCTTGATCAACAGGTCGGGCTGCATTTCTGCGACGTAATCGAGAATGTCTTGCTGCAGGTCGTCGGCCCATTTCGCCTCGGCGGTCACTTCAAGACCCCTGTTGCGCAGATGATCGGCCTGGTATTTGAGCCAATTGCGCTGGTCTTGCAGATATTCTTCGCGAGCCTTTTCCCGGTCGCCTTCTTCGAGTAGCGACAACAGCTTCCAGGATGGAATCAAGGCGCCAATGTGCAGGCTGGCACCGCTGGCCTTGGCCAGGGCGGCTGCATGATCCATGGCTTTAGACTGGCGCAGGGCCGGGTTGATGATCAGCAATAACCGTTGATACTGGCTCATGATCGGACTCCACGAAGCTTGCTTTTATGTCGCTGCCCGCCACCACCCATTGCTGTGTTCGTCGGTGGCTCGGGCACCTGTGTCATGGATTCAGAATCCTCCGTCGAGGCGACCTTGGCGTTGATTTATATCAAGTGCCTGCGCAAGCAAGTGACTCACACCAGGCCGCTGCCGCCCATGCGCGTCACCCGACGGTCGAACCGGCCGACGTTTGATTTGATCACGATTGATCAATATCAATCGCGCCAGGGCCAACCGGGCTACATTGACTGAAAACGCACGTGCCCCATGGCTCACAGGCAGGAGAAGGCAATGACGATCCTATTGGCAAGTCAGCGGTTGCGCCTGTATGAGCGCAACGAACTCGATGACGTGCTGCAGACGATGGCGCGCCAGGCCGCCAGCCTGCTGCCACCGGCGCACGCCGCCCTGATTGGAATCAAGCGCCGCGGTGAGCCCTTGGCTCAACGATTGCGCCAGCACATTGCGCACCAGACCGGCCAACCGGAACTTCCTCTTTACCCTCTTGAGGTCAAGCGCTATGCCGACGACCTGCAAGTGCTGCATCCGTTCACGCAATTGACCGAAAATCCGCTGCTGGCCAAACTGGACCTCGCCAACACCACGTTGCTGGTGGTTGATGATGTGTTGTTCGAAGGCCATTCGCTGCTGCGTACCTGCGCCTATCTGGCACAACTGGGAGCTCGCCGGGTCTACACCGCTGTATTGGTCGACCGGCACATCTGCCGGCAGCCAATCCGGGCCGACATTGTCGGTGTGCATCTGCAAGTTGCCGCCGCTGACGTCGTCGAGTGCAACGTACCGCCGTTCGAACAGGACTTTTGCATAGAGGTCGTGCGCCACGGCGCCGCCCGCTGACGGGAAGACGGCAAGCGCTGGCGGGCCTCAGGACGGCTGGAGATGAGGAGGCCGGGATGAGCAACGAACAAGACGAAGTGATTGCCTTTCTCTCCAGACCATCCGCCTACGATACGTCCAACCAGCCTGTGGAGCGAATCGAGACCCATGGTTCGGTGATTTTCCTGCATGCCGATCGTGCCTATAAACTCAAGCGTGCAGTGGCGTTTGCCGAACTGGACTTCCTCAGCCTGCAAAGCCGGAAAAAAGCCTGCCGGGCAGAATTATGGCTCAACCGACGAACAGCACCGACGTTGTATTTGCGCGTGAGTTCGATCAATCGCCAGGCCGATGGCCAATTGGTGCTCGACGGCCAGGGACCCGCGGTGGACTGGCTGGTGGTGATGCGCCGCTTTGCTCAAGATGGCCTGTTTGACCGCATGGCGGTCCAGGGGCATCTGACAGAACCGATGATGCAGCAGCTAGGCATCGAGATCGCCCGCTTTCATGCCTGCGCCCGGATAACTCCATCCTTCGGGCGCATCCCGGACCTGTATCAAGAGATCGAGAAAAACTATCGGGAAATGTCCCGCTACTGCGCTTTTCTCGACAGCGCGCAAGTCATCTCGATTGCCCATGCCTCCAGGAAGCTGCTGGCATCTTTGACAGCCTGCCTCGAAGAGCGACGCAGTCAGGGCCGCGTACGCCGCTGCCATGGCGATTTGCGCCTGGCCAACATCTGCCTGTTCGACGGGCAGCCGACCCTGTTCGACGGCATCGAGTTCAGTGAACGGATCGCCTGCATTGACGTGCTGTACGACCTGGCATTCGTGCTGATGGACCTGCAACACCACGGCCTCAATACGCTCGGTGCGGGTCTTTTGACCACTTACATCAACCACTGCACCTGGAAAGAAGACTGCGAACCCTTGGCGCTGTTCCTTTCCCTGCGTGCCGCTACACGCTGTTTCTCCTTCGCAGGTGCAGCGCAACGTCATGCCGACCCAACCACGCGCCATGAGAAAAGACAAAAATCCATCTTGCTGATGCAGCAGGCGCTCGGTTATTTGCACGGCGAAAATCCGCTTCTCAATCACCTGGCGTTAACCGAGACAGCCGCCTATACCTGAGCGCCCCAAGCCGGCCTGCTCATTCAGGAAAAGGCGGCTGGGCGGGTGATTCCTTTTCCGGAATATCAGTGATGGTCGCCTCCGTCAGCAACAGAATGCTGGCCACCGATACGGCATTTTCGAGGGCAATGCGCACCACTTTGGTCGGATCGATAATGCCGGCTTCGTACATGTCCACGTAACAGTTGGCGGACGCATCGAAACCGACGTTGCCGGGTTCTGCTAGCATGCGCGCAACCACCACGCCCGCGTCCACCGCCGAGTTTTCCGCGATGAGCCTGGCCGGGGCTTCCAGGGCCCGGCGAAGGATTTGCAGACCGGTCCTGACATCCCCCTCACAACGGGCTTCTTCGGCCGCGATCAGCGGGACCGCCTTGAGCAGGGCCAGCCCGCCCCCTGGCACAGTGCCTTCAGCAATCGCCGCGCGCGTCGCCGAGATGGCGTCATCCAGCGCATCCTTGCGTGCCTTCATTTCCGCCTCCGAAGGTGCCCCGACCCGGATCACTGCCACTCCACCAGACAGCCTGGCCAGTCGTTCCTGGAGTTTTTCCCGGTCGTAATCGCTGGTGGTGTGCTCCATTTGCGTGCGAATCTGTTGCAACCGCGCTTCAATCGCCTCCTTCGTACCTGCCCCACCAATCAATGCCGTGCTGTCCTTTTGCACCACCACGCGGTGCGCCCGCCCGAGCTGGCCCAATTCCACTTGCTCCAGCGTGATGCCCAAATCGTTGGAAACCACCGTCGCGCCTGTCAGCACAGCCATGTCCTGAAGCATTTCCTTGCGCCGATCACCAAAACCGGGCGCCTTGATGGCCACGGCCCTCAGGATGCCGCGTATCTGGTTGACCACCAGGGTGGTCAACGCCTCACCTTCGATGTCATCGGCGATCAAGACCAGCGGTTGACCACTTTTGGCAACAAGCTCGAGCATGGGCAGCAGGTCCTTGAGCGCGCCTATCTTGTGGTCGCAGAGCAGCAAATAGGCGTCATCGAGTTCGACCTGCATTTTCTCGGCATCGGTGACGAAATACGGCGAGACATAACCGCGGTCAAAACGCATCCCTTCCATCACTTCAACCACCGTTTCGGTGGTCTTGGACTCTTCGACGCTGACGACGCCTTCAACGCCGACTTTTTCCAGTGCATCCGCCACTAACTGACCGATGACAGCATCGTTATGCGCCGACAGCGTGGCGACCTGGGCCTTTTCCTTGGGCGTACTGACGGGCCGCGCCTGGGCGACAAGTGAATCCACCACCAACGACAAGCCGCGATCCAGGCCACGCTTGAGGTCGATAGCGCTGGCACCCGCGACAACGTTGCGAATGCCATCGGCCAGGATGGCGTGGGCCAGCACCGTCGAGGTACTGGTGCCATCCCCTACTGCCTCGCCTGTGCGCTCGGCGGCCTGGCGTAGCATTTGCGCGCCCAGGTTTTCCTCGGGGTCTTGCAGGTCAACGCGCTTGGCAATCGTCACACCGTCGTTGCAGACCGTGGGATTGCCCCATTTATTCTGGATCAACACCGATTTTGATTTCGGGCCCAGCGTCACGCGCACGGCGTCCGCCAACTGCGTGGCACCACTGAGGATTTTCTCGCGGGCTGCAGCACGAAAGTCAATTTTACTGTGGGCCATCTGGGTGCACTCCTCGCCATTTGCATCACACATGCATTGAGGAATGCTCATATGGCGTCGCCCGTGTGATGTTGATCTTTATCAACAAAATCACCGGGTCAGTCCGCCCGGAAACCAGGGATAAAGCTAATCGGTGACAGCCCCTGTCGACAGGCGCTCGTAACCCTCCTCAGGAAACGCTCTTCGGCGCAGCGGCCTTTCGTGTCCTTGGCTTGCGCTTTATCGCGGGTGGCTGACGTACTTGGGCCAGTTGCTGCTCCAGTGTCTCGGCACGCGCGTGCTGTGCTGCGGCCCGTTGCTGGGTTTGGCTGAGTTCGGTTTGAATGGACTCCACCCGCCGCTGCAACTGCTCGATCTGCCGCCCGGCCTCCTTGAAGTGGGCCGTCACGGCCTTGACCTCCTCCCGGGCGCGGTCGACCTCGCGGTGAGCACGATCCTCCACATTGCGTACGTAGCTCTCCTGGGCAACGCGCTCCTGCTCGGCCTTGAGCCGCAGCGCCTGCAGATCCTGCTGCAATGCCTGATTTTGTTGCTGGACATCACCGCGCTCACGCAGCAGAGCTTCGCGCTGTTGCTGCAGGTCCTCGATCTGCGTCTGACGTTGCGCCAGCAGCAACTCGAGGTCGGCCAGTCGTGTCTCGACGGCCTGGCGTCCCGCCATGGCCTCCGTCGCCTGCTGACGAAACCGCGCCGCATCCTGCCGCGCCTGCTCCTCTACGGTGGCGACACGTTCGCGTTCGGCAGCTATCACCTGCCGTTGTTCGTCCAGCGCCTGTTCGGCCACACCCTGTGCCAGGTGAATCGCCTGCTGCCACACCGCTACAAAAGCCTGCGACACCTCGCCCGGCAGTGTCGGCAGTCGAGTCTCGCCGCTCAGCCGCTCGGACAGGCGCGTCCACCATTGATCGAGCAAACCACCCACCCGCGCCGGACTGCCACGGCCCAACTCCAACCGTACGCGCTCCACCGTCGGTCGCTCGCCACGGGCCAACACCGCGTCCGCCGCAGCAAACACCTCGTTTTCCGGCACCCCTACTGCCATGGCCCACCTCCGGGTATATTAGGTCTGATAATGGATTGTTATCAGACGTTATATTATGAACATTGGAATTATCATACGTTGAACGTATTAAATATTACAGATCAATTACCCTTGGTCGACGAAACCCCGCTAAACCCGCATTCCCTGGCGATCAACGCCCAGGAAGCGGCGGCGGCGTTTCTTGCTGCCGGCACCGCGGCCAATACCGTGCGCAGCTATCGCAGCGCCCTGACCTACTGGTCGGCCTGGCTGCAGTTGCGTTACGGCCTGGCATTGGGCGATGCACCGCTGCCGACCACGGTGGCGGTTCAGTTTGTTGTCGATCATTTGGCACGCCCCCTGGCCGATGGCGGTTGGGCGCACCTGTTGCCGGCCAGCATCGACGCGGCGCTGGTCGAGGCGCGAGTCAAAAGCAAACCCGGAGCGCTGGCCTACAACACGGTCAGTCACCGCCTGGCCGTGCTCGGCAAATGGCACCGGATCAAGGGTTGGGACAGTCCCACGCAAGCGCCGGCGTTGAAGACCCTGCTGCGTGAAGCGCGCAAGGCCCAGTCGCGCCAGGGCGTGGCGGTACGCAAGAAAACCGCGATCGTGCTGGAACCCTTGCAGGCACTGCTCGCCACCTGCACCGATGGCGTGCGCGGCATTCGCGACCGCGCCCTGCTCCTGCTCGCCTGGAGCGGTGGCGGGCGGCGCCGCTCGGAAGTGGTGGGCCTGCAAGTGGGCGATGTGCGCCAACTGGATGCCGACACCTGGCTGTACGCCCTGGGCGCGACCAAGACCGACACCGGTGGCGTGCGCCGTGACAAGCCGCTGCGCGGCCCGGCGGCGCAGGCGCTGACGGCTTGGCTGAAGGCTGCGCCGGCGCAGGAGGGCCCGCTGTTTCGGCGGATGTATAAAGGCGGCAAGGTCGGGACTGCGGGTTTGTCGGGCGATCAGGTGGCACGCATTGTCCAGCGCCGAGCGAAGTTGGCGGGCCTTGAGGGTGATTGGGCAGCGCACAGCCTGCGCTCTGGGTTTGTCACCGAGGCCGGTCGCCAGGGTGTGCCGCTCGGCGAAGTCATGGCCATGACCGAACACCGCAGCGTGACCACGGTGATGGGTTACTTCCAGGCAGGCTCACTGCTGAACAGCCGGGCCACATCACTGCTGGGCGATGAGGAGCCGTAACCGCAAGGCCAAAGTTGGGCGCTGCGTAGCTTGGGACTCTTCAAAATGATGCCGTAACAGTGGCATCTCTCGCTAATCCCTAACGTAGACGCCTACTCGCCTGTTAAATACCCCTCGAAAGGCTCGATAAGTAGCCAGCTATTTGTTGATAAAAGTCTGAAGTGTTGATTTGAGTTTTCCGATTCTTTGACGCCCCCAGCTATGCCTAACATCGGCTCCCAAGCGTACTCGCCGAGGATCACCGATGAAGCTGGAAATTTTCCGCACGTTGTGGGGCTACACCGCCAGCAAGGCCCAGGCGCTTGAAGAGCTGCTGCACACAGGCTTTGACGGGATGGAAGCACGCCTGCCACTGGATGCACGTGAAAGGGCTGAGTTCAAAGCCTTTCTGCAGGCCAATCGCCTGGGCTACATCAGCACGATCTTCACCGCCTACGATGTACTGCCGGACCAGTCGGCGTCCCCTGCCCTTCATCTCCATGACCTCGACCGCAAACTTTCCTGGGCCGCCGAACTCGGCCCGCGTTTTGTCAACGTGCTGGCAGGCAATGATCGCTGGGCCTTGCCGCAACAAGTGGAGTTCTTCGGTCAGGCACTGGAATTGGCGCGCAAGCACGGCCAGGTCTGCAGTTTTGAAACCCACCGCTCGCGGTCGCTGTTCAACCCTTGGGTAACCCTGGAGTTGATTCGGCAACTGCCCGACTTGTTGTTCACCAGTGACATCAGCCATTGGGTCGTGACCTGCGAGCGCCTGTTGAATGATCCGGCCGATGACCTGAGCGCTTTCGTCGAGCGGGTTCACCATATCCAGGCCCGGGTAGGCTATGACCAGGGCCCACAGGTTCCGCACCCGGCAGCCCCTGAATATGCCAAGGAACTGGCTTTCCATCAGCAGCACTGGGAAAGCATCTGGCGCTCGCAGCAAGCCCGCGGTTACCAGGTCAGCACCCTGACCCCGGAATTCGGCGCCGACGGCTACTTGCATCATTTGCCCTTCACTAATGTCCCGGTGGCCGATCTGTGGTCATTGAACGTGTGGATGGGCCAGACCGAGCGCGAACACTTCGAGCGTTTCTACCACTCAAGCCATCCTTAGGGAGCCGACGCGTCATGCCTGACAATAAAAATAAAAGCCTCAGCACTGACACACACAAAGCCAACTTCAACAGCATCCCGGTGGTCAACATCGCCGGCTTGTTCAGTTTTGAACTGGAACACCGCCTGGCCGTGGCCGAACAATTGGGGCGCGCCGCCAGCGATGTCGGGTTTCTCTATATCACCGATCACGGCATCGACCCGCAGCTGATCGCCAACCTGCGCAAGGCGGCCAAGGACTTTTTCGACCAGCCCTTCGACACCAAGATGCAGCACTACATCGGCACTTCGCAAACCCACAAGGGTTTTGTACCCGAAGGCGAAGAGGTCTATTCCAAAGGCAAGCCGGACCACAAGGAAGCCTTCGACGTCGGCTTCGAAGTCCCGGCCGATGACCCGCTGGTGCTGGCCAATACGCCGCTGCTGGGACCTAACGACTGGCCGCAGCTGCCAGGTTTCAAGGCGGCGGTGCAAGCCTACTATGAAGCGATCTTCACCTTGGGCCGGCGCCTGTTCGCAGGCTTTGCCCTGACCTTGGGCCTGGAAGAAAACTATTTCGACAGCCTGGTCACCCGTCCGCCGTCAAAACTGCGCCTGATCCACTACCCGTTCGACGGAGCCGCCCATGACGCACCGGGACTTGGCGCCCATACTGATTACGAGTGCTTCACCATTCTCCTGGCCGACAAACCGGGCCTTGAAGTGATGAATAACCTCGGACAATGGATCGATGCACCACCGATTGCCGATGCCTTTGTGGTCAACATCGGCGACATGCTGGAAGTGATGACCGCAGGCGCATTCATTGCCACTGCGCACCGGGTGCGCAGTGTGAAAGAGGAGCGTTACTCCTTCCCGCTGTTCTATGCCTGCGACTATCACACCCAGATCAAACCGCTGCCAGGATTCGCCCAGGCTGGCAACGACTACGAAGAGATCACGATCGGCGAACACATGTATGGCCAGGCGCTGCAGACCTATCAGTATCTGCGCCAGAGAGTGGCCAACGGGGACGTTCAACTGCCAGGCAAGGCACGCAAGCCCGCCAGTTTCGGACATCTGAAAAATCAGACTCAAACGTCCTGATTGAAGTTTTCAGCTTCACCCCCTACCTACGCCGGAGTCAGTAAGAATGAAAAACAATAAGAAAACCGTGTTGGGCCTGGCTGTAATGGCAGCCGCAATGTTCGGTGCCTCGGTGAGCATGGCCGCGACAGACACGTTCAAGGTCGGCATGGAAATCACCTACCCGCCCTTCGAGTCCTATGACAAGGACAAAAACGTGGTGGGCTCCGATCCCGAGCTGGCGGCGGCACTGGCCAGGCACATGAACGCCAAGGCAGAGTTCGTCGACACCAAGTTCCCCAGCCTGATCCTTGGCCTGAACTCCGGCAAGTACGACGCGATCATTTCCGGCATGTACATCACGCCGGAGCGCCAGACCCAGGCCCAGACCATTGCGTATGCCAACACCGGTGCCGCGGTCATGGTGCCCAAGGGCAGCGAAATCAATGCGAAGAAGCCTGAAGACCTGTGCGGACTGAAACTGGGCCTGGAACAGGGCACGACCTGGGTCAAGGAATTCAGGAAGCTGTCCGATGAGTACTGCGTGCCCAACAACAAAGGCGCAATTACCGTCAGCGAGTATCCCTCGGCACCCGAAGTGACCCAGGCCCTGTTGTCCAAAAACATCCAGGCCCAGGTCGAAATCGCCGGTGCGGCAAAAATGATCGCGGAAAAGACCAATGGCCGGGTCGTGATCACCACTGAGCACCCGATCTATCAACAAACCCTGGGCATTTTCGTCAAGAAAGGTAACGACGAAACCTTCCAGGCTGTGCAAAAGGCTTTCGAGGAAACCAAAAAGAGCGGTGAGTACGCCGCTATCCTCAAGAAATATGGCCTGGAAGAACCGACCTCAAACTAAAAACCTGTCCTTGTAGTCTGGTCATCTGCCGCCTCTGCTAGGGGCGGCAGATCGAGGTGCCCCATGCAATTCGATTGGTCGTATTTCTTCTCCCTGTTCTCCCTGCCAGACTTCTGGAATGCCTGCGTCACGGTGGTCCAGCTCAGTGCCCTGGCCTGGTTCATCGGCATGCTGCTGGGTTTTGTCCTGGCCACGGCCAAGCTGTCCCACTCGCCTTTTTTGCGCATTCCCGCAGCAGTCTATATCTGGTTCTTCCGCAGCATCCCGCTGCTGGTGCTGGTGGTCTTCGTCTACAACTTGCCGCAATTGTTTCCCGGCAGCGGGCCGATCCTGTCCAACCCCTTCTATTCCGGCTTGCTGGCCCTGGTGGTCACGGAAGCGGCGTACATGGCGGAAATCCACCGCGGTGGACTGATCTCCGTGGCCAAGGGGCAAAAGGAGGCCGGGCGCGCGCTGGGTATCGGCCTGTTCGGCATGCAGCGCTTGATCGTGATCCCCCAGGCGTTCCGTATCTCGCTGCCGACCCTGATCAATGAATACATCACAGTGGTCAAGCTTACGTCACTGGTCTCGGTCATCTCCCTGACCGAGATCCTCACGGTCGGCCAACGCCTCTATGCCACCAACTTCCTGGTCATGGAAACCCTGGCGGCGGTCGGCGTGTACTACGTGTTGATCGTCACCGTGTTCGGCTTTTTCCTGCAGCGCCTGGAGCGCTACCTGGACCTTAACTTCCGCAAGCCGCACACCCTCGATGACGCCGCCGTGGCCAAGTTCAAGGCCTGCGCCGAAGCCTTGCCCGACAGTGCGCGCAAGGCAGCCGGCAACAACGCGACGCCTATCCTGCAATTGAAGAACATCCAGAAGAGCTACGGCACGCACAAAGTGCTGCTGGGTATCGACCTGAGTGTCGACTACGGCCAGGTGGTCTCGATCATCGGGCCATCCGGCTCCGGCAAGACGTCGCTGATCCGCACGGTCAATGGCCTGGAAAGCATCGATAGCGGCGATATCCTGTTGTTCGGCGAAACATTCATCGAAGCCTCGGACAAACCCAACAGCGCCCGCCTGCGCAAAGGCGTGCGGCACATCGGCATGGTGTTCCAGAACTTCAACCTGTTTCCGCACCGCACCATTCTCGACAACGTCACCCTGGCACCGCGTTACCACGGCCAGCCGGGCGAGCTGAGTGAACATCGTGCGTATGCGCTGCTGGACAAGGTCGGCCTGCTGGCCCATGCCCACAAGTACCCGCACCAGCTCTCCGGCGGACAGCAACAACGTGTGGCGATCGCCCGGGCCCTGGCCATGGAGCCGCAGATCATGCTGTTCGACGAGCCGACCTCAGCCCTCGACCCTGAACTGGTCAACGACGTGCTGAACGTGATCCGCGACCTGGCCAGGGAAGGCATGACCATGCTGATCGTGACCCACGAAATGGACTTTGCCATGTCGATCTCCGACCGGGTGATCTTCATGGAAAACGGTAATATCCAACTCGATGCTGCACCTGAAACCATCCTGTGCGATGCCCAAGGAGAGAGGGTGCGGCGCTTCATGGGGATTGCGGCACGATCGCCAAGACCGTCTGCAACGGTGGATCTTGCATGAATAGACAGCCCCTTTCTTGTAATGCTGTTCACTTTAGGTTGGGGCGCGGCGGGTTTGGATTGGGTGTATATCCATTCCTGCGGTAACGGCCACCTAGGGTTCCGCTTTTACAGCGGGTCACTTGGAAAAACGGAACGCCGCCCGGCCTGTAGGAGCGAGCATGCTCGCGATGGTGGTCAACGATGACGCGGGGAGCCTGACACCCCGTGGAGCCCTCAGGTTTTTCGCGAGCATGCTCGCTCCTACAGGGCCCGCCGCGAGGGGCAAGAAAATCAAAAGAAAAAGCAAAAGCAAAAGCGAGGCGGCCTTATCGCCGACCTGTGTGTCTGCGATCCCATTGTGGGAGCCAGCCTGCTCGCGATGGACTTCCAGGCACCGCGTTCATCCAGACGGGGCGCGTTATCGTTAACGTCAATCGCCAGCAGGCTGGCTCCCACAGGGGATTGGGGGTATCCGCAAAGATCAGGTCGTCTATAAGGCCGCCTCGCTTTGTTTTTGGCGCCCCGTTAACCATGTGTCCGGTCCGTACCGGCGCTTGAAAAAGGGAGTCGCAGGAAGGGCGAAACCATAAGTGGCCGTTACCGCAGGAATGGATACACACCCAATCCAGTTCTTAACTACAACCCCATGCTTGAGTGAACAGTATTGCCCCTTCACTTGAGCTTTTTTCTTACAGGAACACACGCATGAACCTTGGAATAGCAGGACGCTGGGCGCTGGTGTGCGCTGCCAGCAAAGGCCTGGGTAAAGCCTGCGCCCAGGCACTCGTCAGCGAAGGCGTGAACGTGGTGATCACTGCCCGAGGCGAACAGGCACTGAATGAAACAGCCCGTCAGCTCAGGTCGTTGAATCCTGAAGTGACTGTGATCGCCGTCGCCGGCGACATTGCAACACCAGAGGGGCGTGCGGCAGCCCTCGCGGCCCATGAGCATTTCGACATCTTGATCAACAACGCTGGAGGCCCTCCTCCCGGGGATTTCCGCGACTGGAACCGCGATGCCTGGCTCAAGGCGCTCGACGCCAACATGCTGACCCCTATCGAGTTGATCAAGGCAACGGTAGACGGCATGGCGACCCGCGGATTCGGCCGCATCATCAACATCACCTCGAGTGCGGTCAAGTCGCCTATCGAGAGCCTGGGCCTGTCCAACGGTGCACGCAGTGGCCTGACTGGGTTTGTCGCAGGGCTTGCCCGGCAGGAAAACATTGCCAGTCGTAACGTGACGATCAACAACCTGCAACCGGGCTCGTTCGACACCGATCGGCTGCGTGACAACCTGGTCGCCGCCGCGCAGGAACTGGGCCAGGACAGTGAAGCATTCCTCGACGAATGCCGTAGCCAAATTCCCGCTAAACGCTTCGGCTCACCCGAGGAGTTCGGTGCTCTTTGCGCCTTCGTATGCAGCAGTCACGCGGGCTACCTGACCGGGCAGAACCTGTTGATTGATGGAGGGGCCATTCGCTCCAGCCAATAAAATGGCAGGCACACTGGCCTGGATGCTTTCGCCCTTCGCTCAGACCCGTTACTACAGCGCAGTTTCGAACTGCGCGTTTTGCTTTTCTTCAGCCCGTAAATCTTTTCAATGACAAGTGCCTCGCTGGCGCCTGCCTACCATACCCCCAAGGTATCGCTTAGCACCCAAATGATATTAGACCCCACCGGACATCACACTTAGCCTGTGATTCGGCAGGGTCTGCCTGCGCGTAAAAACTATAAAAAATGCCTTACTGATTGGAGCAGTCATGAGCACTCACTATTCAATTCCCGAGCTGATCGATAGCACTCGAGTCAGCTCTTTTCAGTGGCGGGTTTTCACCCTTTGTTTTTTCGTCGCCATTCTTGATGGATTCGATACCCAAGCCATTGCCTTCACCGGTCCCTCGATCACTGAGGCATTCGGACTCGGCGCAGGCGCCTTGGCGCCCATCCTGACCGCCGGAATTGTCGGCATGGTGCTCGGCGCCATGGTACTGGGCCTGATGGGCGACAAATTCGGCCGCCGGCCCGCCATTATCGGGTCGGTTGCCTTGTTCGGTTTCGCCTCCCTGGCAACGGCATTTGCCCAAACTACCGAGCAGATCCTGGTCTTGCGCTTTATCGCCGGGCTTGGCATGGGCGGTGCGACACCCGTGGTTCTCTCGCTCGCCGCCGAGTATGGCAGCGCAAGACAACGCGGCACGATCATGACCACGGTCCTGCTCGGTTTGCCCGCTGGCGCCATTCTTGGCGGATTGCTGGCTGCGAAAATGCTGCCCTCGATTGGTTGGCAAGGCATCTTTGCCGTTGGCGGTATCGTGCCACTGGTACTGGTGGTGGTCTTGATGTTCGCACTGCCGGAGTCGTTGTATTTCCTGACCCGGCAACGGACCCATGGCAGCGTTGAGAAGATCGGGAAAATTGTCGCCAGCATCACCAGGAACCCAACGCTCCCGGGCAGCACCTATAGCGTCCCGGAGGTCGATGTAAAAACCAGCGTCACCTCCCTGTTCTCTGGCGGCCTGGCGCGCAATACCTTTGGCATATGGACGGTCTACCTTTTCAACTGGGTGGCATGGTTCATGTTCCTGTCCTGGCTGCCCACTGTTCTCAAAGCAACGGGACTGCCGGCAGAGCAGGCACCCATGGGCACTGTTGCGGTCAACGCCGTGTTTGTCGTGTGTGCCATTCCGCTGTCGATCATCTTGCCGAAAATCAACGTTCGGCTATTGCTGCTGGCCTTGTTTGTGTTCGGTATTGCCCTGTGCCTGGGCCTGGCGAACAGTGGCACCCATTGGGCGCTGGTATTCACCCTCGCAGGTCTCGCAGGCCTGGGCATTGGTGGGCAGCAAATCGTCTTGAACTACATGGTTGCCCAGGCGTATCCCACCGCATTGCGGGCAACCGCAACCGGCTGGGCGATTGGACTGGGCCGGGTGGGCGCCATCATCGGATCGGCAAGCGGCGGCTGGTTTCTGGAGCACGGAGGTCCTGCCGGTTATTACTCAGCGCTGATCGTGCCGTTGGCGATAGCAGCGGCAGCACTCTTGATCATTCGCACCCAAGCCGATGCACCGGCTAGCCAACCTGTCGCGGCGCATTGAAGGACAAGGACCAACACAATCGCGCCCCGGCGCCATCGCGCGGGGGCGTTCCTTTCATCGCCAGGCGATGACGACGCTGGCAACCGGGGTGCAGGCGCATGTGCCGTTTGACCTCAACTGCGCATCCGCCTGCAACACTCAGTCAAAACGGAACGAGGCGCCATAAGCCGAGGCAGGCAAATGACTCGAACCGTCGGCGCGCAACCGTGAACGCAAGGTGCCACTTTGCGGCCGGGTGCGGTATAGCCCGCGCTTTTGCAACTCGGGGATGACCAGTTCAACGAAATCCTCAAGGCTGCCGGGACTGATCAGCGGGTTAAGCATGTAGCCGCTGGTGCCGGAGATTCGCGCATGCTCCTCGATGCGCTCGGCCACCTGGTGTGGCGTGCCCACCAGGATAAGATCGCTACCTCGGGTGACCTTTGCAAAACGCTGTTTGACGTCACCCGCGGTCAAGGGTTTGCCACTGCCATCGGGATGCACCACGCAGGAAGTCATGCCTTCGGTGTGGGTGGACAGTGCCTCATTGTCGGCGTAGCGGCCGATATCAATACCGGTATCACCCGCGTAACTCACAAGCTGTGCCTGCAGGTGATAGTTGCTTTGCAACTCGTCATATTTGCGCTGGGCTTCGATTTCTGTTTTAGCGGTGACAATACGCAACACCGTCAGCGACTTTACATCGTCACGGTGACGACCGCGTGCCTGGGCCTTGGCCCGGATTTCCTCCAGCCCCAAGCGAATCTCCTGGGGGTTGGACTTGGCAACGAAAATCAACTCGGCGTGTTTGGAGGCGAATTCACGACCGCGCCCCGACCAGCCCGCCTGGATCAGCAACGGCGTGCGTTGTGGCGATGGCGAGGTCAGGTGCGGCCCGGCCACGCGGTAATGCTCACCCGCATGATTGATCGCACGCACGCGCTCGCCCCGGGCGTAGAGTTGGCGCGTCTTGTCCGCGACCACAGCGTCGTCGGCCCAACTGCCCTCCCAGAGTTTGTAGGCCACATCCAGGAATTCTTCGGCGCGCTCATACCGGTCATCGTGCTTGATCATTTGCTCCAGGCCGAAGTTGCGGGCGGCGCTGGACAGGTATGAAGTGACGATATTCCAGCCGACCCGGCCATTGGTGAGGTGATCCAGGGTGCTGAAGCGTCGGGCATGGGTAAAGGGATGTTCGTAGCTGGTGGTCACGGTAACGCCAAAGGCCAGGTTCTGCGTGACGGCGGCCAACGCCGGGATGATCATCAGCGGGTCATTGGCCGGTGCTTCAACGGCCCATTTCATCGCCGCATCAGCGTTGCCGCCAAACACGTCGTAGAAACCCAGTACATCGCCAAAAAACAGCATGTCGAGGTGCGCCTGGTCAGCAATGCGCGCCAGGTTCGACCAGTAGCCGAGGGAATTGATTGCCAGGCGTTCATCAGCCGGGTGAGTCCAAAGGCTTGGCGCACCGCCACAGCCCACGCTGGCTTGCTCATAGAGCGCAAACAGAAGAGGAGTTGGATCGGACATCGTGGTTCCTGATTAAGTAAGAAACGGGGGGCGAAACATCAACGCGGGTTCTTGAAACCTTTGCCGTAGTGGCGTTCAAGGCGGTGCTGGATCAGTTCAAGCCCGATGGACAGCAACCAATAGATGACGGCGGCGGTGGTGAGCATTTCGATGTAGCGATAAGAAGAACGCCCATAGGACTGCGCCAGGAACATGACCTCCCACACACCCATCACTGAGATCAGCGATGAGTCCTTGAGCATTGAAATGAACTGACTGGTTGTCGGAGGGATGATCGTGCGCATCGCTTGCGGCAAGATGATGTGCAAAAAAGTCGCTGCCGGCCTGAGGCCCAACGCCATCGCCGCTTCCCGTTGTCCGGGGGCTACCGCCTGGATACCGGCACGAAAGATCTCGCTGAGGTAAGCCCCGTAATTAAGCGAAAGCGCAATGATCCCCGCACTGATAGCGCCAGGTACGACGCCCAGTTGCGGCAAGCCCAGGTAAATCAGCAGGATCTGGATCAGCAGCGGCGTGCCGCGAAAAAAAGAGGCATAGAAACTGGCGATGCCGTAAGCCACTGCGCTGCGTGACAGTCGTGCAAGCGCCGTCACGAAGCCCAGCAGCAACGACAGGCAGATCGAACACAAGCATAGGAACAACGTCAGCGCGGCGCCTTGCAGGAAACCGTTCGGCCCCAGGTGCAGCCCAAGCAGATTCGGCAACTTCTCCAGAATGATCGAGAACTTCAGATCGAAGCTCATGAAAAACATGACGCACAATCCCAACAGCGTCGCCCACGTCAGATACAGGCGCGTGCGAAATCCCGATAACAGGTGAACACGACGCTTCTCGGTTTCGGCGGCCACCGTCGCTTTGGCCGGGTATGGGTTCTGGGCTGTCATTGGCTGATGTCGGCACCGATCCACTTCTGCGAAATGTTGCCCAGCGTTCCGTCAGCCTTCAGTTGGCCAATGACTTCGGTCACCTTGGCGTTCCATTGCGCATCGCCCTTTTCAATCGCCACCACGTTCGGTTCGGCATACAGCGCATCGCCAGCAATCTTGAAGCGAGGGTCCTGGGCGATACGCTCGCGGGCCGTGATCAGGTTGGTGACCATCGCGTCAAGGCGCACGCCTGTACCCAGTGCCAGGTCCTGGAAGGCAACGGTCTCGTTGTCGTACGGCGCCACCTGGACATTATCGAAAGGAAAACTCAAAGGCTTGTCTTCGGCACCTTCGATCACCAGGTCCTTGTTCAGGTAGGCTTCATATGTCGAGGCGCTGATCACCCCGATTTTTTTGCCAGACAAATCCTTGCCTGCCGTGATCTTGTTGTCACTGGCATTCACCACGATCACCGCCGGCGACTGGTAGTATTCGACAGGGAAATCGAATACTTCGGCGCGGGCCTTGCTCGGGGTCATCGAGCACACGCAGATGTCATAACGACCGTTCCAGTGACCGGCGGCGATGACATCCCAGGATGGTGTTTCCAGCTTGAGCTTCACGCCAAGACGTTGGGCAACCGCCTTGGCCACATCCACGTCAAACCCGTCCAACTGGTTTTGCTCGTTGAGAAAAGAGAACGGCGGATAGCTCTCCATCAGGACGCCGGTCAACTCGCCTTTTTGCGTGACGCGATCAAGGATGGCCCCTGCGGACGCTGTTGAGCAGAGAGTCAGCAAGGCCAGGCCAAGGGGTAAAAACGCTTTGCTTTTCAAAGACAAGTACTCCAATCAATCGAAAACAACTGATTAGATTAAAACGCAATATAAAAATCGTTAGTACTTGCTTTATGGAATAACAGGCTCATTTCAAGGTATATCAATCAGCACCGAATACACCGGCGTACGGACTCAAACAGCCGCCACTCTCGCGCCATTGCCGCTCACCTCGAACTGCCCCACCAGCTTCTGCAGTTTATTGGCATTGAGCCTGACCGTTTCGGCACTGTTTTGCAGCACCACCACGGTCTGGCGCATTTGCGTGGAGCAGTGGTCGACCTTCTTGATCGTCTGGCCGCAGTCGAGGCTACGAGTATTGAGCTGCTGGATGATCGCAAACATGCTCTCTACCGCCTGATGCAGCTGCACGTTTTCCGAAGAGGCATCCTCGGCCAGGCGCAGGCTGTTATCGACGTCCTTGACGCCCTCCTCCATGAAGCTGACGGCTTTTTGCGTTTCGTTCTGCAGGCCTTCGACCATCTGCCGAATGTCATCGGCCGCCCGGGAGGTGCGTGAAGCGAGGCTGCGTACCTCGTCGGCGACCACTGCAAAACCTCGCCCATGTTCCCCTGCGCGTGCGGCCTCGATGGCCGCATTGAGCGCCAGCAGATTGGTCTGGTTGGTGATGTCGCTGATCAGGCCGGTGATCTTGCCGATCTGGGTCATCCTGCTGTCGAGCAACTGCACGCTCGATGAAGAACGTTCGACCACATCGCGAATGGATTGTGTGCCTTGCTGCACGGCCAGAAATTGCTCGCGGGCACGGGTAACAACTTCATCCATCGCCTGTTTCATTTGTTCGGCGCTGGCAGAAGCCTGCTGGATCTCGCCCAGTTGGTCTTCGACGATCAGCATCATGCGATGCACCGCTTCGGAGACTTCGCTGGAAGTGTCACTGGCTTGCTGGCTGCGTCCGAGCATCATCTGATTGGTGGTGCCGACGCTGCTGCTGGCCTTCACCACTTGCCCTACCACCGAGTCCAGATGGTCGATGAAACTGTTGATCCAGCGCCCCATGTCGCCCGTCTCATCATTGGCCATGCGCTTGATGTCCAGGCGCTGACGCAGGTTACCCTCGCCTTCGGCAATGGTCCGGATCACGCCTGTCATCTCGTTCAACCTTGCCGCCAGGCGCTTGGGCCCGAGCCGGCTGAACAGGAGCGCGGCGCCAGCCATGCTCAAGACCTCGACGGTATCAATCATGCCCTGGTCCAGGCCACTGTAATGCTGGACCAGGAAATTACAGGCGAAGAGTCCAGTCATGGTCGCGATGTAGGGCCTCATCAAGCCGTGGCTGAGCGAGCGCCGGCGGTAGACCTCCTCCAGGTCGGCCTCGCACATCATGCCCCAGCGATCCGGTGACCCTGGCAACTGGAAGGTAACGCCCTTGCCCACCACTGGAATGTGCCGGTAGTCGGAGTAACCGGGATACGTCACGAAGAGGTTGGAGCCCTTGCGGATAGTCTCGCGTACGCCGGGGTGCAGTTGTTGCGTAGCGGGGTCGGTAAAGCGCAGCTCAAGCTCGGTGTGCCGCTGGATCTGCACGGTCTTCCAGGGGGTGTGTACGCCACTCTTCAGATTTTCACCGTGGCTGAAGGTGCCGTCCTCGAAACGTGAGCGTGACAATGCGGTACCGGGCTCAATGGCGGGATCGAAACGCGATTGCGCCATGAACAGGTAATTGTCACCCGACTCGGCAAAAATGTGCCCGGCCTCACGCTGGATAAGATCGCCCAACACATCGTTGGGTATGCGGCCGCAGAGGCAGCCCAGGACTTTTCCATCGACCCTCAGGGGCTGATAGAACATCAGCGTGACTTCATCAAAGAAGCGCGAAGACGAGGGGCCGATTTGCAAGGTCAGCAGATCGCTGTAAGGGCCATGAAGGAACGGCGCCTTCAATCCTTGCGCCAATGCGCGGGTGTGCTCCAGCCGAGCTTTGCCGCGCTGGCTCCAGGTTGAAACGATGACACTGCCGCTGGCGTCAACGACAAACAACTCCGAAAAATCCTCCGCCTGGACGAGCTTGTCCACCAATGAAGTGCTGTAGAGGCTGGCGAAATCAGCACTCAGGTGTTCCGCCAGCTCCGCCAGGTGCTCCCACTTCTCGCGCGTCCAGTTCTGCAGCAACTGCACTCGGGTTTCAGCGATGGCTTCGAAGGTTTGCTCGATCACCGGATAAGCCGAGCGATTGAGCCAGCACGACCAGCCCATCGTGAGTTTTCCAGTCTTGCCGAACCAGGGTAGCCAGCGTTTTTCGTTGGCGGACAATTGCATGAAATTACTTGATAGCGACATCTACTTCGTCCATTGCGACACTCAGATGGCTAATTGATAGCAAATACCAGGCCAATTCGTGAGCAGGCTAACAAATCCATGCAAAGAAGAGAGGGAAATCGTTCCACGTAAATCACTGATTTCACTGGGCAATGCCTAATAAGGCCCAGCTTCGCGAAAAGAAGGAAAAATCTTACAAAAAGCAGATTTGCCTGAAGGAATTTTCCGAAAGTTCAATAAAAAAATATCAGTACTTGAAATTTCGAACCGCAAAAAATATACATACATCAAAAACACATTCTTAAAAACACACTGTATTTTTAAATAAGGAGACTTTATGAAGAACGCCATATCACCGACAAGAAGTGAAAATTTTTCGGAATGGTATCAACAAGTCATCAGCCAGTCTGAACTGGCTGATAACTCTCCCGTCAGAGGTTGTATGGTCATCCGCCCTTGGGGCTATGGCATATGGGAGCAGATTCAACGGGAGCTTGACAAAAACTTCAAGGAAACAGGCCATGTGAACGCATATTTCCCACTTTTGATTCCATTATCCTTTCTTCAAAAAGAAGCAGAACATGTCGATGGTTTTGCCAAGGAGTGCGCAGTCGTAACCCATCACCGCCTGGAGCAGACAGCAGATGGAAAACTAACTCCCGCTGGCGAACTGGAAGAGCCCTTGATCATCAGGCCTACCAGTGAAACCGTGATCGGGGCCTCCTTTTCACGATGGGTGCAAAGTTATCGGGATCTGCCGTTACTCATCAACCAGTGGGCGAACGTCCTGCGCTGGGAAATGCGTCCCAGGATCTTCCTACGTACCTCGGAGTTCCTGTGGCAGGAAGGCCACACCGTTCACGCCTCCAGTAAAGAGGCCTTGGACGAAACGCTAAAGATGCTGGATATCTATGAGCGGTTTACCATCGAGCACTTGGCTATACCAGTCATCAAGGGCGAAAAGTGCTCATGGGAACGTTTCCCGGGCGCCGTCAGTACTTTCACCATCGAGGCGATGATGCAGGACGGTAAGGCCTTGCAAGCAGGTACCTCACATTTCCTGGGACAAAATTTTGCCCAGGCATCAGATATCCGCTTTGTTAACAAGGAAGGGGTAAAAGAACTGGCCTGGACCACTTCGTGGGGCGTTTCAACGCGTTTAATTGGTGCCATGATCATGGCCCATGGTGATGACGATGGACTGGTGATCCCACCGTTGGTTGCACCGACACAGGTCACCATTGTGCCGATCGTACGCACTGAACAAGATGCTGAAGCCATTTATAACTACTGCGATAAATTGCAAAAGAAGCTCTCCCGAAAAACACTGAAGGGGCAAAACCTGCGTGTCAGCGTTGATAAACGGGATATAAATGGCGGCGAAAAAAAGTGGTATCACATCAAGCGCGGCGTACCTGTTCGAGTCGAAGTCGGGATTAAGGAACTGGAACGAAATATGGTCTCTTATGTATGCAGAGACAACATCAAGAAAACATTGAGCGCTGAGATGGATAGCTTTGTTAAAGAGCTACCAAAAATTCTACAGGCTATTCAGACAGGCATGCTTGAAAGCGCAAGAAAAAAGCTGTCGGACAACACCGAAACAGTTACAACACTTGAAAACTTCAAACAAGCTTTCAAGCGTACGGACAAACTCAATACATTCGTTATTGCGCCATTCATCGATGACGATAAAGTTGAGAAAGCCATCAGCGTGCTTGGTGTAACAGTTCGATGCATTCCACTTGCTCAGCCCAAGATTGCGGCCACCTGCTTATTTACAGGTCAATCCACCAAATCTTGGGCACTGTATGCAAAGTCATATTGATCCTTGATCACCAATAGCCCCGTTTGCCAGGGGCTTTTTTGTTGCAGGCTGAATTAACTTCCCCCCTTCCACATAGAAAATCACACCCCCAACCATCAGCAACACCAACAAGTACAACAAAAAATACACCGGATTGAAGCCGGCGAGAATGAAACCACATACTACCGGTGTCGACGCCGCGCCCATATAAGTGAGGTTTTGCGAACTGTAGTAGGCACCTGCCATGTGCGCCGGTGCTATCCGGGTTATGTAGAAAAATTCAAGTGGTTGAATAATAATTTCCCCGACAGTAAAAATGGCAATGAATAAAACCCACGCGTAGAGGGTGCTGGAGAACGCAAACCCGATCAATCCGATCACGAACGCCACAATACAGCCACAGATCCAATATCTGAAGCGTTCAACTGCCACCCTTTTTCCGATTACGTATTGCAAGAGCATCGACGTCAACGCATTGGTGACAAACACCACATTGATGATCTCGTACATTTGCGTGGTGGAATGGGTCGTGATCAGGTATTGGCCCACGTATATGTGAAACTGCCCGAACACACCAGCCAACAGTACGCTGGCCACTGAGAACTTCAGCAGTTTGCGATCCTTGACCATGATTGCCAGCGAATCGTACCACCCTTCGCCTTCGACGTTTTGCCGATCGGCCACGCTCGGCAATGCAAGTGGACTGACAATAGCCACAATAAAGATCAGCGCCGAAGCACTGCAGAAAAGCAATGGTGAAACTCCTTGGCGATTCAGCCAAAGTCCGATCAGCGGACCCAGTGCATATGCGGTATTGGTGAACGTGTACTTGAGCGACAGCACCGACGCGGTTTCCGGAGGGGCAAACAATCGAGCGATGCACATGCGCACGGCCGTCTCCAGCGACAGGTAGGCCAGATTGAGCAACAGACACAGTATGAAGACCAGGGCTAAGGAGTTGAACATGAACAAGCTCAGGTAAACCACTGACTGAATGACGGATGAGACCAGCATCAAGACCTTGATACTCATCCTATCGAGCACGGCGCCGAAGACCAGACTGGACAGTGAGCTCAGCAGAATAAACCCGCCGACAAACAGCCCGATCTGATCCACCGAAAGGTCGAAACGCTCCTTCAGAAAAATGAGAATGTAAGACAGAAAAGCAGCCCGTGCCAACGTCGGGAAAAAAGACAAGGAAACCACTAGTCCCGACCAGTTAAACAGTCTACTCATGCCCATCCGGTTAAATACGTCCATAGACCACGCGCGTTTCATAGTTAAGCGAGACAAAACCGTTTTGTTGATATTGCTGATGCAAGATGTTCAGGGCGTGACTGGCGTTGCGATATTCAAGTGTTCTTGGTTTCATCGCATAGGAACAAGACATGGTTCTTTCGAGCAGGCTCGACACACTTAATTGCTGACTGTTGTGAAAAATACGCTCTTCGAATGGGCCATTAAAAAACTGCTGAATTCGACTTTCAAGAGCTTCGTCGATCTGCAACGTTTCTGCATAACGCGCGAAGGCGTCATTTAATAGTTGTTCATAAGCTCGGTGAAATGCGTTGCAGTCTGGGCTACGAATATTCCAGATGAGAATCACTGGATTGTTTGTAGCCAGCACCCGTCGAAATTCAGTCCGGGTCTTGCCTGGCTCGAACCAGTGAAAGGACTGCCCGCACACTAACGCCGCCACCGAACGCGGCGCACCACCCAGTTGCTCGGCCGTTCCAGAACGGTAACTCGCGCTTGGCTGCCCCGTGTTTGCTCTGGCCTTAGCCAGCATGTTTGCGTCAGGCTCTATACCAATCATAGGCATGCCGGTAGCCGCCAATTGCCGGGTCAGTATCCCGGTACCCGATCCGACATCCAGCACTGGCAATCCCAACGATAAATCGAGCTGACGCTGGATAAACAGAATGGCCTCTTGCGGATAGGATGGTCTGGCACTGTCGTATATTTCGGATTTGTTGGCGTAGGCGGTAGAGAGGGGACGGTCCATTTCAAAGCTCCTTGGAGGGGTATTCAAGCCTGACGTAGTCATCCAGCAAGCGGGAAAACAGGGCTATGAAATCCCTGGCGTGAGCGAAGGCCGGCATGGGACTTTCAATACGATGCAGGTCGTCAACGATGATCGAAAAGACGATCCTTACTGCGCCGCCATGGGCCAGGTAAGCGACGTTGTTGTAGTTGCGATAGCCGATGCCATGTTTGTCGCCTACCTGGACCGCATCAGTCAGCCAGCTCCTGATCGCAGTGGTGTCTTGCTGCGCGCGCATACTGTTCAAGCCGAACTCGCACAACTCCCGACGGATAAAAGCGCCACCGATAGGTAAGCGGTTGTTTGCACCCTCGACCAGTATCGACAGGGCTGTCACCAGATCAGACGCTGTGGTGGTATTGACGGCGCTCAGCGGATGATCTGCGGTCAACGCCTGACTCGGCACCGCTGACAAATGCCATGTCCCGGACAGCTTCACTACAGTCGACAACGCGTTAAGACGCTCTAGACCGAGCAAGTCCACAAGATAAAAGGTCGCAATGTTGTCGCTCAAACCCATCATCAACTTGAGCAATTCCGCCACGGTGAATGCCCGTGGACTGTCCAGCAACCAAAGACCGCCACAGGTTTGAATGCCTGCTTTCTGGTTATTCACCACGACGCTATCGCTCAGCGTCAGCTCTCCACGCTCAATCAACAGCAGCACTGCCACCAGGATGTAAAGCTTGCGGGTACTTGAGGCGGGGGCACGGGCATGCTCATTAAACGCATAACGAGTGCCGCAACCTACATCGTGTATACACCAGCGGTAGGAACAGGCCGGCTCATGCTGTGCTCGTTCGATCATCCGCTGCCCGATTACATGCAATGGCAAACCACCACCGGTCAGCCAATCCTGAACTTCAGGTTCACCCCTCATTCAACGCAAACTCCTGCAGTTTTTTCCCCACCAGTCTGGCGACCAATATTGTTTGGGAGCGAATAAAAAAATGATCCCCATCAATGACTGACACTTGGCATCCGGCGGTGCTATGACGTGTCCAGCCTGCATAGTCTTCGAAGAGGCTGGTGAGTTTGTCCTGGCTGCCCAGTAGCAGATCGATAGGCATGGAAACAGGAGTGACTGCGCTTCTCGAAAGATCGATAGCCAGCTGAAAATCGGCTCTGATTACAGGCAGTACTGCACCAATCAGTGCCGGATTGGCCATCAACTCCGGTGGTGTTCCCCCCAGGCCTGCAAGGATCCGCAATAAAGTTGAATCGCTCAGATCTCGCTCATGAATACGCATGGCCTCGGCAAACCGTTCAGGTGCCAGACACCCGCTGACTAACAACCGAGTGGCTTTGAGTTCTCGCGTTTGTTCCAGCACCCGCTGGAACTCAAAAGCAATACGCCCGCCCAAACTGTGGCCAAAAAGTGCGAAGGGGGGAATGCACCACCGAGCGTAGTGGGTCAGCAAATAGTCAATTAGCCCGTCGCGGGTAATCAATGCCGGTATATCCTGCGCTCCTCCCCTCCCCGGAATGTCGACCGGAATTAAATTTACGTGTGGCAGCACACGGCGCCAGCGTGCATAAAAACTAGCGCTGCCACCCGCATACGAGAAGCACAGCAACGTCAGTGGCTCAGTGCTCATCGGTTGCCCTCGCAATACTCAGCAGTTGCTTCAGGTGCTGCACCATGCGATCCCCCCAGCCTTCAACTTCGGCGGAAGAGAAACGTTGGGTGTGGAACCAGAAGTTGAAGCGCAGGTCATCGCCGTTGATTTCAACCACTAAGTGCAAACCTGGTACTCGCCGCATATCTTCGACGTTGGCCCCCGACAGCAACCCCTCCGATACCGGACCAAGGACCTCGACTCCTTCAATCCGAACTTTACCCGGGGTCTCAGCGGTGTGGCGATAGTTGAGGAAGTTGATGCCCACGTCCGAAAAGTAGGTATCGTGCGCCATCCCGGAAAACGCCGGAACTTCACCGATCAACATGGATGGGTGCATGAGTGGATAACCCTGAATTGCCTCCAGCGTGCGTGCGACCATTGCGATGCCGCTCAACCAGTCATGTTGCACAGTGATCGGCACCGGCAGCGGAGAGGTGAACGGCCCAATCACGTTGTTGAATTCACCCAAGCCACGCCCGCTATTGATCGCACTGATAATCAACTGATCGCAACCGATGACGTCGGCCATCGTCGTGGCATACACATACAGGATTGCATTGAATACGCTGAACCCGTGGCGCTCTGCCAGATCGCTCAAAATACGGTTCGCACCGGCAACTTCGACGCTGTACCGCGACGACGGACAAGCAGCAACAGATGTGAAACCCGGATGCGCGAACAAAACGGTAGGGCCTTCAAAGGCGTTGTACAGTCCCTTGAAGAAACCTGCATCGGTGGTCCACTGCTTATTCAAGTATTGGTGTTGGCGTCGCGCATAGTCGGCGTATGCAATATCGTGATTGATGCGAGTCAGCGGCTGATGCTCGGCGAGGCAACGCAAACACTCGCCAAAGCGGTCGAACAAAAGAGTCAAGGATTTTCCGTCGAACTCCAAATGTTGAACCCCTAGCAGCGCGATGAAAAATGGCTCCCCGACATCGATAAAGTGAATCGCCCAGGTCACATTATTCTCCGGCTTGGGCAACGCCTGTGCCATGGCCTGCACACAGGCCGCGATCTGCTGCGCTTTGTCCGCAGCCGTTTGTGAAGACAAATCCGTAAACAGCGTCCCAAAGCTCTGTAGGATCTCAGCAGTGGTTCTGACTGTTGGCCGTCCTTGCGGGAAAAACGTTCGCAACAACCGATGCTCATCCACCACCTGAAACAACGCCTTCTGGCAGTGCTCGGCCTCGAAGCGACAGTAAATCAAATAGGGAATTACGCGCAGACCATAGTCCTTGCCAATAAGAGAAATCCATCGCATCTGTTGTAATGAAACCGCAGTGTCCTGCACATCCATATCAACAGAGCCGTTACGCTCGCTATGGGTTGCACGCCATGCCGGTTGACTGACGTGGGACACAAGGACGGCATGCAGCTCATTTAACGCCAGCATGGAGTTGAGGTGTTTGACAGTCCACTGCAAGTCAAACTGCGTGACGAGTGTATTTTTCAGTTGCACCAGCGCCAATGAGTCAAAGCCCAGAGCTTTGAACCCAAACTCTTTGATCTTGTCGTAGCATCCGCGGCTCGACACCTCCAGACCGACCAGCGAATCAATCGTTGCTACGAGCCAGGTCTCCAGCACCCTACCCACCTGAGTTTCATCAGCACACTCGAGAAGGTGAGCCGAAATGCTCGCCGACCGGGTCCTGTCTTTACTCGTATCACCCGTCACCAAGTGCTCAAGGTATCTTCCACACACTCGAGATCTGTCGCCCAGGGCCTTAGCATCAATGTTCATGAACCCAACGATACGGGACGGACCGGCCAGTAACTTGCGGATAAAAAGCAAGCCCAGTTCACTGCTGTGGCCGCTCAAGCCGCTGGCTTCAAGTATCTGCATTCGCTGGTAGTTTTCGCGCAGTTTCCCGGCGTCGCTCCACACCCCCCAATTAACTGTAAGTACCTTGGACGCCCGGGGAAACAATATCTCATGGGCGGCGTCGAGAAAGGCGCTGGCCGCACCATAGGTCGACTGTCCACCATTACCCAGAATCGAAGTGGCCGAAGAGAAATTGAAAACACAGTCGATCGTCCGCCCCTGGTCACATAGCAGTTGGTAAAGGGTCAGGACACTCGTGCATTTTGCCTCGAACGAACGCTCCAGATCCGCAACCTGAACCTCGCTTGATAACTGGTCACGGAGATCGACGGCCAGATTGAAAATTGTCACCTTGCCAATCGCTGCACATTGCAGCCAATTCGCACACTCGTCTCGTCCTTGATCGGACGAAAGGTCGTGCCCCAGATACCGGACGGTCGGGTGACGTATCATCAGGGCTTGCATCGCCTTACTAGGCAGTGCCGAGCGTCCGATAACATGAATGCACCGGATCTGATTAGCGCAAAGGCTTTCGATTAACTGCCTGCCGATGCCGCCAGCACCACCGATCAAAAGGTAACTGTGATCGGCAGGAAAGCCGTCGCGGGTGCCATTGCTCTCCCCTGTCCTTTCCAGCCGGGGCACGAAGGCTTGTGCCTGTCTGACCGTGATGACGAGCTCGTCGGTTAACGGCAACAACACGATCGGATTGGCATCCTCGATTCCTGTGGGAGATTGCTCTCTGATGAAATTGAGGACAATCACCTTCCATTCAGGCTCTTCGATCAACACCGAGCGAAGCATGCCCACGACGCTGTTTACCACCGGGTTGAGGCTCATCCCCTCATCGCGGATGGCCGCCGCAAACAACAGACAGAATTGTGGTCGTCGGTCATAACTGTCAGGCACGGAGTGCAACAGGTTCAAGATTCGCGCACAGGTACTGACTGCCGTGGATACGTCATTGTTCGCTAACTGCCGCAGGTCGAGATACACCCTGTCTACGTCGGCAACACACTCCCTCCACATCCCGTCAAAATCCTGCGCTGCAATGACATCCAAGGCGTTGCGCGATGATGCGCCAACGTCCATGAAGGGATTCAACGCAACGCAGTAAAATTGGCCGAAGGTGTTTTCCAGATAACGGGTTTCAGCCTCGTTCACTGCCTCGTTCGGTGCGAGAAACAAAACCTTTTGCCCGGCACTTGAGTGGCTGTCCATCCGCTCCATCGTCAACGACTGCCAGACCGTTTTAAAGGCGTGTTCGGCCAGGGCGTGAGCGGAATTAGACGTCTCAATCCAGCAGCGAACGCGCTGGAAAGGATAAGTCGGCAACCCTTCCAGTATCGGCGCCCGCTCTTGCGTAGCCGGGGCGTGAACATCAACGCCGGCCCGGAATAACTCACCCAGCATCGTCAGATACTGTCGATGATCCATCTGTCCGCCCCTCGCCATGGGCAGCACGCTCGAGCGATCTCCGGCCTCGCTGAGCACCAGACCTGACAGCATGGCTTTCGGCCCGATTTCGATCAGGTGAGTGCAACCTAGCTCAAGTGCAGCGGCAACGCTCGCCCGAAAACTCACGGTTTCACGCAACTGACGACGCCAATAATGCGACGTCGCCACCTCATCGCCGGCCAGAGTTCCCGTTACAGTGGAAATGAAAGGACGAACAGGTGGGCTCAGTTCTACGCTGTCCAAATAGGCTTCAAAGCCGTCTAGCAACGGGTCTAACAAAGAGGAGTGCCCTGGACGAGAAATCTTCAATCGCGTTGCGCTCACCCCCGCGGCGTCCGCGTTTTTCAGGAGCAGCTCAACCGCCTCCTGCGTTCCGGATACCGCAGTGTTATTTACCGCATTTAAAGCGGCAATCGACAGCTCGCCTGGCGTACTTTCGATCAATCTCGACGCGCACTCGTGATCGCCTCCAAGAGCTACCATGGCCCCGATGTCTCCCAGCGAGTCCAGCAATCGGCTACGCTGCACAAGCATCCGGAAACCCTGCTCGCCAGTGAACACACCCGCGACGCAGGCTGCCGCGTACTCACCCAGGCTGTGCCCGAATAGTGCTACGGGACCGATGCCACTACTCAGGAACAGGCGCGCCATAGCCACTTGCAGAGCAAATGTCATGGGCTGCGAGCGAGCAATATCCGCCTCAATTTTCCCGTTGATCAGGGGATCGAATAACAGATTTGCGGCAGAGGCACCGAAGACGTCTTGACAGACCGGGTCGAACGCATCCAGCTCGGCTTTGAACAGCGCTTCATGGGTATAGAGCTCTCGGCCCATGTCCCGATGTTCGCCGCCTTGACCGGAAAACATCAGACCAACCCGTGGCGTGGTCGCCACCGGCGGGCAAGCGTCGAAGGTCAACCCAGCGAATGCGTCGACGGCTTCCCTACGATGGCTGGCGATGACGTACGTGCGCTGCTCGAACAATGATGTGGAATGAAGAAGATTGGCGACAAATAGGGGGAAGCTATCGTCCGTTTGAGCCTCGAGAAACTGCCGGTAATCGGTGCACAGCTGCTGCAGGTCATCGCACTCTCTGGCCGAAACGGGAATTAGGCGTAACCGCTCAATGTCGATTGATGAACTGGCAACCTTCGGTGCCGGTGCCGTCTCGACAATCAAGTGCGAGTTATTGCCACCCAACCCGAAACTGCTAACCCCTACGATGACGTGAGGCGTCGCGATGACCACTTGTTGTCGGTTGACGATAAAGGGGGTTTCCTCGATGTAAAGCTGCGGGTTGTATTGTTCGAAGTTCAGGGTCGGGGGAATGACCTTGTGCCTAGCGATCATGACTGCCTTGATCAGACCTGCCATCCCGGCCGCCCATCCCAGGTGCCCGATATTGCCTTTGACACTCCCCAGATAACAGGTGTGTTCGCGGGAACAACCAGCAAAAACATTGGCCAGAGCCTTGATTTCGATGGGGTCACCAATAGGAGTCGCGGTACCATGGGCCTCTATGTAGCTGACCTGCTCGGGACCGACACCGGCAATATCGAGTGCCTCACGGATTGCTCGAACCTGCCCGGCCACAGACGGCGCCGACATACCCGCTCGATGGGCACCATCGTTGTTGGTGGCTACGGAGCGAATCACCGCATGGATCTGATCACCATCAGCCAGAGCATCACCGAGCCTTTTCAGTCCAACTACCGCTGCACCCGAACCGAACACCGTCCCAGTCGCCTTGGCATCGAACGGACGACAATGTCCATCGGCGCTAAATGGCATGCCGGGCTCGAAATAGTAGGGGATCGATTGCGGAACAGAGACCGCTGCAGCCCCGACCAGTGCCGCATTGCACTCCCTCAGCAATAGCGCCTGAATGGCAGCCTGAATACCGAACATCGACGTCGCACAGGCGGCCTGAACATTGACTGCAGGACCGCAACAGTTGAGCTTATAAGCGATGCGACTGGCGAGGAACTCTTTGTCCGTGGCCATGAATTGCGCCAGAGCATTGGAGGATTGATACAAACCGCAGGCGCTGTCGCGGGCATGCAGACCGTGAACGTTGTTGATGAAATAGGAACTGGGACCGGCCCCGCAGAACACACCGACAGAACCAGTCTGCGCGTGCAACGATGCATCCTCCAGCACCTCCCACGCGCATTCGAGCAAAACCCTGTGCTGGGGGTCCAACAGTTGGGCCTCCTTGTAGCTGAACCCGAAAAAACCGTAATCGAAGTCTTCTATACCGGGAAGTTCGGCGCGAGCCAGAATCTGCCCATTCGCGTTGGTCTCGACATGAATACTTTCAACACCGTTTAACAGGTTTTGCCAGTAATGCTGGATCGATGTTGCTCCCGGAAAACGGCAAGCCATACCTACAATCGCAATGCCGCATTCATCCGATAGTCCTCGGTACTCCTCATGATCGTGCATGTCAGCCCCCCTTTTTTTCCTGAAAACGTTGAATGGCGATCAATCTCTGTTTTCGGCTGCTGGCGGGCACAACCGTCGGGGCACCCTGTTGTGTCGTATCCAGCGAGCGCTGGTAAGTGGCGCACAACAGCCTGGGCGTCGGGTACTCGAACAGATCAGTCTGGCGAAAGTCATAGGCCAGCACGTAACGCAGTTCGGCCAACAGGGAAATCAGGGTGATAGAGTTCGCGCCGACGTCCATGAAGTTATCGTTGGCACCAAGCCGGTCCAGACCAAAACAGCACGCCGCCAACTCGCACACCGTCGTTTCAAGCTCACCATGTGGCTCAACGTAGCTCGTTGAAATCAGCGATCGCAGCCCACCGACTTCAGGCAGTTTTTGTAAATCGACCTTGCCGTTTGGCGTTAAAGGAATGGCCGAAATCTTTTTGTAAAAGGACGGCAACATGTAATCAGGCAGTCTTGTTGTCAGATGCGTATGCAGTCTCATACTGAGGTCTTGATCACGATCCTGCGCCGTGAAGTACAGGACCAGCGTCGTAGTCCGGCCGAACTGTCGAGCTACGACGAGGCAATCTTCGACCAGCTCCGAATCAGCGACGACGATCTCGATTTCTTTCAGCTCGACCCGGTAACCACGAATTTTGTACTGCCGGTCACGCCTGCCCTTGTACTCGAACAACGCCTGCTCATTCAGGACACAAATGTCGCCAGTGTTATACATCCGCTCGTATGTCTGGGGATGCGTCACGAATTTCTCTGCCGTTTGTGCCGACATACCGTAGTAACCCAACGCCAACGAGCGGCCGGCGATATAGAGCTGACCGATGTTGCCCTGAAGTACTGGCTGCAAATGGTCATCGAGCAGGAAAGCGGTGCTGGCTTGGGTGATCTTGCCGATGGGCGGCAGATCTGGCCAGTCTTCTGGCTCGCTACTTAATCGATGCTCCATCACTACATGTGTTTCGGCCGGACCATAGTGATTGATTAGTTGGCATTGAGGATGAGCCTTGAACCATTGCCTGACGACCGGATTAATCTTCAACTGCTCGCCGGCGCAGATCACTTCTTGCAGATCATCCAACACTTGTGAGTCATGAAGATTGAACGTGACGAAAGGGATCAGCATAGAGGTTGGCAGAAAAAGACGCGTGACGGCCGCAGAAACCATCTCTCGAGTCAGCTCGTGCATATCTTTCTTTTGCTCGTCCGTGATGACCAGCAGACGATCCCCGTAGCACAACGCGCTGTAGATCTCCTGAAATGAGACATCAAAACCCTGGGCTGCGTACAACAATGTGGTACCAGCACGCCCAGGTGCCTTCAGCATCCAATCGATCAAGGTGCTCAGCGATCGATACGGCACCATGACCGGCTTGGGTTGCCCGGTAGTCCCGGAAGTAAAGACCACGTAAGCAGGTATTTCTTCCAGGGTCTCGGGCTTTATCTCGACACTGTCGTTGTCCGCCGAAGGCGCTGTGGGTTTATCAATACGCAGCGAACGGATCCCCTGGTCCAACATCACGTTCAACTCGTCATTCTCCTGCTCATTCAGCAGGCATAACGACAAATCGATGGAAGTGACCATTTGCCGTAATCGCTCAACCGGGTAATTTCTGTCCAGTGAAACAACTGTTCGCCCCGATAAGTGAATAGCAAGTACCGAAGTGATGTAATCGACACTTTTCTTCATCAACACACCGATCATCGAGCCCGAACTTGTCGATTCAATAACCTCGACCAAGCGTTGTGCCTGCTTATATAACTCGCCATATGAAAGTTCCGACGACGCGTCAACAATGGCAGGAGCTTCAGGAAACGCATGAGCAAACTCTACAAATCTCTGAATAAACAACATTGGCTCAACCCTCCCTTTGACTACCAATTCGAATGACAAAATTCCCTAAAAGCTGCCTGTTCTCGAACATGATTTGATGGGCTTCTGGCAAATCTTCAAAATCGAAAACTCTAGTCAAGCACGGCGTTATCAGCCCCTGACAAACCAATTTATTGAACGCACTACATTGCTCCAGATTGGCAAAATGAGAGCCTTGAAATCTTTTTTGTCGCATCCACTGATAACGAATATCGAAAGTGCCCTTGTACCCGCTGGTACCAGCACAAATAACAACCATCCCACCGGGCGCGCACACAAATGAAGATGTCGGAAATGTATCTTCACCAGGATGTTCAATCACAATACTGGGATTTTTCTTATCTCCCACCAATCGCCATATTTCATGCTGGAAACGCTTGGCCTCACTCAGCCATTTGGAATATCCAACCGGATTTTCTATATCTTCAAGTACGCCCCAATGCTCATACTCCTGACGATTGATCGTGCCTTTGGCACCAATCTGTCGGCAGTATTCCGCCTTCTCGTTGCTGCTCACTACTGCAATGGGAATGGCTCCAGCGGCGTTGACCAATTGAATAGCCATCGAGCCCATTCCGCCGCTGCCCCCCCATATGAGAACCACATCGCCTGATTTAACTGTATGCGGGGCAAAACCATGCAGCATGCGATAGGCCGTCGCCCCGCATAGCATGTAGGACGCAGCCTGCTCCCAGCTTAAATGCGCGGGCTTAGGCAGAATTGCCTGCCTTTTGACCCGTGTATACTCGGCGAAAGCTCCAAAGTTGATCTCGTAACCCCAGATTTTTGCCGACTTATCCATGATCTCATCGGCCACTGAATCGCAGTCCCACCAACCACAGTGCAGTACCACTTCATCACCGATAGAGATGTCATGCACATCCCTGCCTACCGCAACGACAATTCCGGAAGCATCGGAACCTGCAATATGAAAGTCATGTTTTTCACCGTGGGACCTTTGAAGATCAATGACATCGACTGGATATCCTCGTGCAGCCCAGACGCCATTGTGATTGACACCTGCAGCCATGACCTTGACTAAGCATTCATCGGATTTAAAGCAAGGCACGGGTACCGATTCAAGAGCAAATGCGCTTGAAGGCTGACCATACCTTTCAGATCTAATAGTTTGCGCCGACATTATCTCAGGAACATTGAGATTTGAGGGATCAAGCATCACGCCTACCTTGTTCATATCGTGAGCATCCTTAGTTTTTGGGCTTAGTTAAATATCCACTCTCTTACACCTCACCACCATTAGTCATTAATCGCCAGTGCGGGCCAACCATTTTAGAGACTCATCGGACAAGTCATTCCATGAGTGAGTTGCCGGAAAGCCGAAACTAGTACAATTAGAAACTGCATGCAAAGAAAAATTGCAATTTCAGAAACAACCTACAATCAACGAAGTACCGATCCCAATTCAACCTCAGACACTTCTCAAAACAACGTAACCTCCTTCCTACAATTACACAATTTTATCAACATCGCTTATCAACAGTGACTCGCAGGTGCCTTAATCAAATCCGAAATATCGCCTTCATCGATGCCTTCTTGGGTAGTTCCTACGAAAGTGTTGGCGGCGCTCAACAATGGCGCTCAATCGTATTTCACGGACAGTTCACTGGCCATGTCGACGTATGTCGAGTGGGTAGCGGGGTCTGGAGGCAAACAGCCCTGGTAATAAATAAGTAGAAGCAAGCGCGATACGAAGGGCCGAGAAAAACTCATGGCACACCTGCACCTGTCATCAAATGAAAAGAAAGTGTCGTCCGATGCGGGGTCGGCGCTCGCGGGATACGCGTAGAACACATCGCGTATTTTTTGATTTACCTGTTCCAGACCATAATAAAAATCCGTATAGGGATCGCATTTTATGCGTGTGAATTTGCCCGTAACCGACCATGAAAGATTATTCCCCGCCGATCAACGCCTGATCTCCACCACCGATCTCGATAGCCGAATCACTTACTGCAATGACGCGTTTGTCGACATCAGCGGTTTCACCTACGACGAACTGGTTGGTCAGACGCATAATCTGGTCCGGCACCCCGACATGCCGCCCGGGGTATTCGTGCATATGTGGCACACCATCAAGCAAGGCAAGCCCTGGATGGGGATTGTGAAAAATCGTGCGAAGAATGGTGATTTCTATTGGGTCAGTGCCTACGTCACGCCCATCTATGAAAACGGCCGCCTGAGCGGTTACGAGTCGGTTCGTTCGGTGCCCACTCGCGACCAGGTGCGCAGGGCAAGCGCGCTTTATGCAAGGATGCGCGCCGGCAAGCCGATCGTCGCGCTGAGTGCGCGGATTTTCCGGCCGCTGCAACAGGGTTGGCCATTACTGATGGCAACCACGGTTTCACTGCTGGCTGATCAGTGGCTGGAAAAAGCGGCGGCCCAAGGGGTGCTGGTAGTGAGCCTGGGGATTGCCTGGTTCCTGATCGTGTCCCGACAACGCAACGCCATACAGCGCACCCTGGCCGAGCATCCGAAAGCTTTTGCCGACCGCTTGGTCGCACTCACCTACAGCGATAACCATGGTCCCCAGGGGCAACTGGACATGGCCATGCTCAGTGAGAAAGCCCGCTTGCAGACAGCCTTGAGTCGGCTCGTGGATGCCGGGGTCAGTGTAAAGGCCAAGGCGGCGCAATCATCCGAGTTGTCCGGCTTGCAAGCGCAGGCACTTGACCGCCAGCGCAGCGAAACCGATCAGTCCGCCGCCGCCATCTCACAGATGGCGGCCACCAACCAGCAAGTGACGCAAAACGTCATCAGCACCGCGCATGCCGCCTGCGAGGCTGACCAGTTGACCAGGGACGGCAGCGAGTTGGCCGGACAAAGCCTGCGCGCCATGGAGGCCATGAACGCCGCCGTCAACGAAATCGCCCAAGCAGTCAATGCGTTGGCGAGCGAGACGCAGTCGATCGGCAGCGTCGTGGATGTCATCACGTCGATTGCTGAACAAACCAACCTGCTGGCGCTCAATGCGGCGATCGAGGCGGCCCGGGCAGGTGAGCAAGGTCGCGGTTTTGCCGTGGTTGCCGATGAGGTGCGATCCCTTGCCCAACGCACCCGCACCTCAACCGAACAGATCCACGGCATCATCGCTTCCCTGCACATCGGTGCCGATCGCGCAGTCACGACGGCCACCCGGGGTGAACAGATTTCTCGCGACAGCATGCAGCGTGTCGAGGCGGTGCAGGCTGCCTTGGTCGGTATCAGCCAGGCCGTCAGCCGGATCACCGATATGAGCCAGCAGATGGCGTCGGCGTCGGAAGAGCAAAGTCACGTGACCGAAGATATCAATCAACAGATCACGCGAATTGCTCAACTGTGCGATCACAGTGCGGGGCAGGCCAAGCAAGGCGCGGCCATCAGCCAGGATCTCGAAGGGATGGCCGAGTACCTGCACAGCCTGGCCGAGCGATTTAACCGATAACCTAAAGCTCAGCGACGGACTGTCTCAGACCGTCGCTGGTGCCCGTTGACGCCAGCTATGCAAACCCAAGGAACGACAGGACCACCGCGACGATCACCACCACCCCGACGATGTAGATTATGTTGTTCATCAGTCCACCTCTCAATCTGAACAGGATTGCAAAACGCGGGTGCGACAACGTCCAGCTCATGCACCTTTGCTTGTCACTCCATTCGACAACGCACAGGGCGCATTGTCCCAATCAGCCGCAGCAGGACCAATGGTCTGCGTTCACCTGTCCTATGCTTCTATCCAGCCCCACCACTTCGGACATTGCCATGCCTGCCGACGAAACCACACTCCTCCAGAGCTGGCACCACAACGCCCACGCCTGGATCGAAGCCGTGCGCACCGGCGCCATTGAAAGCCGCCGCAATGTCACTGACCAGGCCATCCTGCTGGCGATAATGGGCCGCCAACCCGAGTGCGTGCTTGACCTCGGTTGTGGCGAGGGCTGGCTGTTGCGTGCATTGGCGGAACGAGGCATCGAGGTCGTCGGCGTGGACGGCGACGCTACGCTCGTCGAGTCAGCGCGGGCGGCCGGTGCCTCAACGGTGTACCTGGCCAGTTATGAAGAGCTGGTGGATTCGAAGGTTTCAATCGGCAGCGACTACGACCTGATCTGCGCCAACTTCGCCTTGCTGCACCAGGACATCATCCCCTTGCTCGCAGCCATGAACGCCCTGCTCGCCCCCGGCGGCGCGCTGGTGATCCAGACGCTGCATCCATGGACCGTGGCTGCGGGCGACTATCAGGACGGCTGGCGGGAAGAGACCTTCGGCGGATTCGAGGGGCAGTGGCAACCGATGCCGTGGTACTTGCGAACCTTGTCCAGTTGGTTCAATGCGCTGGACATGGCCGGGTTCCGGCTGGCGGGGCTACAAGAGCCGCAGCACCCGCAAAGCCCAGCGCCGCAGTCGTTGCTGTTGGTGGCTGAGCGGCGGGATGGTTTTGTTTAGAGGATTTTTTCCAGTTTCATCGTGTGGCCGAGCCAGGGCCGCAGGTCCTGCGCAGCAGATGGCAGCATATTTGGACTGGGTGTATGAACTCGCCCCCACTGGGCAGAACCTTCAAAAAGCCAATGTAGAGCAAAAGCTATGCGAGGCGGACTGACCTGATCGTTTTCATCCTGTGATGTTCCGCATCACGGTTGCGCACGGCTCAACTAATGCGTCGTCAGCGGAACGCGGAGCGTCCCTGGCGGCATTCCCACGCAGAGCGTCACTAGTGTCCGGTAAAAACCGAAGGGGGAGCTTGCTCCCCCTTGCTGTTGGCGGCCG